>JAYUAM010000595.1:0-8835 GCA_043741295.1 Acidimicrobiia bacterium | reverse complement strand
AGATTGGCCGTGAGGAGCTTCGCGAGACCGCCGAAAGTGACCTCTCGCGCGCGCTGCAGGTTGCCCTGGCGCCAGAGCTGGTGGCCGGGCTGCGCGAGGACCTCGTGGCCTGGCCGCTGCTCGAACGGCTGCGAGCGAGCAGTCACCGCGTCCAGCTCGCGCGTCGGTTCCATAACGACGCCGTCACCGATGCGACCCGGGTGCGCGCTAAGCCGATCGCCCGCTGGGTGCGGCTGGCCGGACGAGCCGATCCGCCCGAGACCTTCGAGATGGACGACGACTTACCCCTCTCGCTCATCCGCTGATCGCGTCGACGGTCGAACGCGGTGGCGGCTCGCCGTAGAGGGGCTCAAAGTCCACATCCCCCCGCAAGTGAGGTTCGCAGTGTCAACGCCCGAGCACAGCAGCACTGAGTCGTCCACCGGCACCGCCCGAGTCAAGCGCGGCATGGCCGAGATGCTCAAGGGCGGCGTCATCATGGACGTGGTCACGCCCGAGCACGCCAAGATCGCCGAGGATGCCGGCGCCGTGGCCGTCATGGCCCTCGAGCGGGTTCCGGCCGACATCCGGGTGCAGGGCGGCGTGGCCCGCATGAGCGACCCCGACATGATCGAGGGCATCAAGAGCGTGGTCACCATCCCCGTGATGGCCAAAGCCCGCATCGGGCACTTCGTCGAGGCTCAGATCCTGGAAGCGCTCGGCGTCGACTACGTCGACGAGTCCGAGGTGCTCACCCCGGCCGACGAGTTCCACCACATCGACAAGTGGAAGTTCACCGTGCCGTTCGTGTGCGGGGCGACCAACCTCGGCGAGGCGCTGCGACGCATCTCCGAAGGCGCCTGCATGATCCGCTCGAAGGGCGAGGCCGGCACCGGCAACGTGGTGCAGGCGGTGTTCCACCTTCGCACGATCATCGGCGACATGCGCAAGCTCACCCAGGCCGATTCGGCCGAGCTCTTCGACTGGGCCAAGAAGCTCCAGGCGCCCCTCGCGCTCGTGCAGGAAGTGGCCGAGACGGGTTGGCTCCCGGTGCCGATGTTCTGCGCCGGAGGCATCGCTACCCCGGCCGACGCTGCGCTCGTGATGCAGCTCGGGGCCGAAGCCGTGTTCGTCGGCTCGGGCATCTTCAAGAGCGAGGACCCGGCGCCGCGCGCCAAGGCGATCGTCGAGGCCACCACCCACTTCCGCGATGCCGACATCCTCGCCAAGGTGAGCCGGGGCCTAGGCGCCCCGATGACCGGCATCGGCATGGACGAGCTGACGCTGAAGCTCGCCGACCGGGGCTGGTGACGGGACCCGGTGGCGACCCTGTCGGTGCCCGACGCGACGAGCGGCACGTGAACACCGCGGTCACGGAGCCCCCAGGTGGACCCCGTCCCGCACAGGCGGGTCGGCGTCCTCGCCCTGCAGGGCGCGTTCGCCGCGCACGCCCGCGTCCTCGCTGAACTGGGCGCGCGGACGCGTGAGGTGCGCACGCCGCTCGACCTGGTCGACCTCGATGCCCTCGTGATGCCCGGTGGCGAGTCGACGACCATGGCCAAGCTGCTCGACTCGTCGGGCCTGCGCGAGCCCCT
Source organism: Acidimicrobiia bacterium (assembly GCA_043741295.1). Lineage (GTDB taxonomy): Bacteria > Actinomycetota > Acidimicrobiia > Acidimicrobiales > Ilumatobacteraceae > JAYUAM01. Next base: position 7,261 of record JAYUAM010000595.1, on the reverse strand, counting down.
CGCGAAGCTGCTGGAGGACGGCCTGCCCGTGTTCGGCACGTGTGCCGGCATGATCATGCTCGCCACCCGCGTGCTCGACGGCCGGCCCGATCAGTGGAGCTTCGGTGCCGTCGACCTCGCCGTGCGGCGCAACGGCTACGGCCGCCAGGTCGACTCGTTCGAGGCCGAGCTGTCGATAACCGGTCTCGACGGACCGGCGTTCCCGGCCGTGTTCATCCGCGCCCCGAAGGTCGTCGACGTCGGGCCGGCCGCCGAGGTCCTCGCCACGCACGATGATGTGCCCGTACTCGTGCGCCAGGCCAACGTGCTCGTCGCCTCGTTCCATCCCGAGCTGGCCGGCGACGCCCGGCTGCACCGCCGCTTCCTCCAACGCCACTTCCTTCAGGGGGTCTAAGTCATGTCCGGTCATTCCAAGTGGGCAACGATAAAGCACAAGAAGGGCGCCGCCGACCAGGCGCGGGCGAAGCTGTTCGCCAAGCTCATCCGCCAGGTCGAGGTCGCCGCGCGCCAGGGCGGCGCCGACATCAACGCCAACGCCACGTTGCGCACGATGTACACGAAGGCCCGCTCGTCGTCGGTGCCGATCGACACGATCGAGCGGGCGATCAAGCGCGGCACGGGCGAGCTGGAAGGCGTGAACTACGAGTCGATCACCTACGAGGGCTACGCCCCCGGTGGCGTGGCGATCATGGTCGACGTGCTCACCGACAACCGCAACCGCACGGGCTCCGACATCCGCTCGATCTTCTCCAAGACCGGCGGGTCGATGGCCGAGCCGGGCGCCGTGTCGTGGCAGTTCAGCCGGCGCGGCGTCGTCGTGCTGCCCGGCTCGGCCGGCGAGGACGACGTGATGATGGCCGCCCTCGAAGCCGGGGCCGACGACGTGAGCCGTGACGGCGACGACTGGCGCATCCTGTGCGAGCCCGGGCAGATCGAGGACGTGCGCGCCGCGCTCGAGGGCGCCGGGCTCACGGTGACGTCCGCCGAGACGACGATGATCTCCTCGACCCTCATCGAGGTCTCGAGCGTGGAGGACGCCCGCAAGGTGCTCCGCGTGATGGACGCCCTCGAGGACAACGACGACGTCCAGGAGGTCTACGCCAACTTCGACATCCCGGACACGGTCATGGACCTGGTCGACGCATGACCGCGCTCGCCTGATGCTCCAGGTCGGCGAGCGGGCCCCCGAGTTCGTCCTCCCCGGTACGGGCGGGCGCGACTACGCGCTGTCGGAGTACCGCGGCCATCCAGTCGTGCTCGTCTTCTACCCGGGCGACGACACGCCCGTGTGCACCCGCCAGCTGAACAGCTACAACGACGGGCTCGCGTCGTTCGAGGGACTCGACGCCGCCGTGCTCGGCGTGTCGCCGCAGGACGTGGCCAGCCACGAGCGCTTCGCCGCCAAGTACGGCTTCCGCTTCCCGCTCCTGGCCGACACCGACAAGGCGGTGGCCGGGCGGTTCGGCACGCTTGGCCCGATGGGGTTCCCGCGGCGCAGCGTCTTCGTGATCGACGGCGACGGCATCGTCCGTTACGCCCATCGGGCGATCGCCGGGCTCACGTTCCGCCCGGTCGCCGAGCTCGTCGCCGCCGTCCGGGCGGCCCAGACGCTGGCGTGACGCCCGTGCCGCCCGCCGTACCGCGCGCCCGGGTCTGATCGACTCTTGAGTAAGCGTCGGCTCAAGATCGGCCGCCATGCGACCACGAAGGTCGGTCATCGTGTCACCATCAGCGTCATGGACTCCCCGCTCGACGCCCGTGTCGACGACTCGTCGTCGCTCGCCGGTCGGCGCTTTCTCGATCGCACCGACGCCGCCGGGCAGCTCTCCGCACGCCTCGCCCAGGTCGCCGGACGGCTGTCGGGCGTGCGGGCGATCCTGGCCGTCGACGGTGACGGCGAGCTCGTCGTCGCCGCGGCGAGCGCGCCGGGTGTCGATGCCGAGGCCGTCGCCGCGCTCGCGGCGACGCTGGTGATCCTGTCGAAGGGGTCGGCGGCGAGCTGCGCGATGGGCGGGCTCGCCCACATCGTCGTCGAGCTCGACGAGGGCAGCCTCATCGTCTACCCGATGGCCGACGGCCAGGGTGCCGTCGTGGCGCTGGCCGACGTCGAATGCGATGTCGCCGAACTCGTCGGCGAGCTGGCGCTCGCTGCCGGTCGCCTCGGTCTCCCGGGTGCCTGTACCGTTGACGCCGCTGGGTCGGCTACCGGTCGCCGGGACCGCAACTTCGTGCGACCGTTCGCCCTCACCGGGGGGCGCACCAAATCGCCGGTGGCCGCCGATGCCCTCGTGTGGTGCCTGCTCGAACCGCTCGGGCGCATCACGACCGAGCAGGTGGCTGTGCTTCGGGCCTGTGAGAAGCCGCGCAGCATCGGTGAGATCGCCGAGGCCGCAGGCCTGCCGCTCGGTGTCGTGCGTGTCGTCGTCGGTGACCTGATGGCCGCCGGTTGGGTGGCCGCCAGCATGTTCGAGCTGTCGTCGCCGCCGTCGGTGCTCTACCCGCGCATCGTGCAGGCTCTCGAAGCCCTCGTCTGACTGGTCCCCTCGCGCGTCGGGCGCCGGGGCATCCTCGATCGGCGCCCGCCGGCCCGCTACGGTACGAACCTGTGTTCGCCCTTCCTGCCGCCGGACGTGACCCGATCGCCGACCCGACGGTGACCCCGTGATCGTGCTCGGCATCGACCCCGGCCTCTCACGCTGCGGGTACGCCGCCATCGAATCGCTCGGGGCGACCAAGGCGCGGGCACAGTCGATCGGCGTGCTCACGACCCCGCCGTCGGCGCCACTGCCCGCCCGCCTCGCCGAGCTGCGCCACGAGCTCGCCCTGATCGTCGCCGAACTGAAGCCCGATGTCGTCGTCGTCGAGCACGTCTTCTTCCAGGTCAACGTGCGCACGGCGATGAGCGTCGGGCAGGCCAGCGGGCTGGCCCTCGCCGAGGCGTCGGCGGCCGGATGCGTCGTCGTCCAGTACACCCCGAACCAGGTGAAGCAGGCGATCACCGGTTGGGGCGCGGCCGACAAAGCGCAGGTCCAGAAGATGGTCCAGGCGCGCCTCGGGCTCTGCGCGCCGCCCAAGCCGGCCGACGCCGCCGACGCCTGTGCCCTGGCCCTGTGCCACCTCGCGATGGCCCCGATGTTGGCCCGCACCGCGGCGGCCGTCGCCGACCGGGCAGCGGTGCTGGCGCGTGCGCGAACCTCGTCCGCCGGAGCGACCGGGCGGGCGTCGTGATCGGTTCGTTGCGGGGCACCGTGCTCGACCGCACGCTCGGCGGGCCGGCGGGTGAGGCGCTCGTCGAGGTGGCGGGCATCGGCTACCGCGTGCTCGTCACGCCGCGCACGCTCGGCGAACTGGAGCCCGGCACGAACGCCTTCCTGCATGTGCACCACCACCTGCGCGAGGACGCTCAGACGCTCTACGGCTTTCTCAGCAAGGACGAGCGGGTGTGCTTCGAGGCGCTCCTCGGCGCCCATGGGGTGGGACCGGCGCTTGCCCTGGCGATCCTCGCCACGTACGCGCCGGGCGCGCTGCGCGATGTCGTCGCCGACGGTGACCTGCGCAGCCTGTGCCTCGTGCCGGGCGTCGGCAAGAAGACGGCCGAACGCCTGCTCGTCGAGCTGAAGGGCCGGCTCGACGTGCCCGAGCTCGACGTGCTCGCCGCCATCGGCGCCGGTGGGGTCGGTGCCAACGGATCATCGGTGATGGCCGACGTGCGCGAGGCGCTGGCCGGCCTCGGCTATGGCGCCGACGAGGTGCGCGAAGCGTTGCGTGACGTGTCGGTCGACGGCCGTGACGCGTCGGGCGTGCTCCGTGACGCGCTGCGGGCGCTGGGGGCGCGTCGTGCGTGACGAGTTCCTCGACCCAGGACCCAGCCCCGACGAGGACCGCATCGAATCCGGTCTGCGACCCAGAGCGCTCGCCGAGTTCGTCGGCCAGTCGGAGCTGAAGGAGCACCTCTCGGTCGTGCTCGAAGCGGCCCGTCGGCGCAACCAGGCGGTCGACCACCTGCTCTTCGCCGGCCCGCCCGGCCTCGGCAAGACGACGCTCGCCGGCATCGTCGCCACCGAGATGGGCGTGACCATCCACGTCACCTCCGGCCCGGCGCTGGAGCGCGCCGGCGACCTGGCGGCGATCCTCACCAAGCTCGAAGAGGGCGACGTCCTCTTCATCGACGAGATCCACCGCCTGCCCCGCGCCGTCGAGGAGATCCTCTACCCGGCGATGGAGGACTTCCAGCTCGACATCGTCGTCGGCAAGGGCCCGGCCGCCTCGTCGATCCGGCTCACGATGCCGCGCTTCACACTCATCGGGGCCACCACCCGCACCGGGCTGATCACCGGCCCGCTGCGCGATCGCTTCGGCCTCGTCGCCCGGCTCGACTACTACGACGCCGTCGAGCTCGAGGCCATCGTCACACGGGCCGCGTCCATCCTCGATGTGCCGATCGAACCGGCCGGCGCCCGCGAGATCGCGCGGCGCTCACGCGGCACCCCGCGCATCGGCAACCGCCTGCTGCGGCGCGTGCGCGACTTCGCCGAGGTGCGTGCCTCGGGTTCGATCGACGTTGCGGTCGCCCGCGCCGGGCTCGCGCTGTTCGGGGTCGACGACCGCGGGCTCGACAAGGTCGACCGCAGCGTCCTGCGGGCGTTGTGCGAGCAGTTCGGCGGGGGACCGGTCGGGCTCTCCACCCTGGCCATCGCGGTCGGCGAGCAAACCGAGACCGTGGAGGACGTGTACGAGCCGTTCCTCATCCAGCAGGGCCTGCTCATGCGCACGCCGCGCGGCCGGGTGGCGATGGCGTCGGCCTACACCCACATCGGCCTCGCCCCGCCCAGCGGCGCCGGCCGCGCCCCCGGTCTGTTCGACGAGTAGTGGGTGCGCGGCAACGTCGGTGAGGTCGTCGGAGGCTGCCGGGATTGCGTCGGGGAATCGGCCGCCGCGCGATGACGGCGGCCGAACCCACGAGCGGGTGGATGCCCTTGCGTCAGGACTCGGTCGGTCGCTTGGGGTCGTAGAGCAGTCCGAGGATCGCGCCGTAGATGACATGCCAGAGCAGCACCGCGAACGGCAGCTTCCAGTGCTGGTGGTTGTTCGCGAAGCTGTTGTCACCGAAGCTGAAGATGCCGAAGCCGGCGCGCGGCGCGTACACGTACGGGAACAGGAACCCGAGGCTGATGATCGTCTGCGTGATCCCGAAGACGATCCCCTTCTGCACGCTCTTCAACTGGGCGAAGAAGGTCGGCAACTTGTTGTAGGCGAGCAACGCGAACATAAGGCCGAACACGATGCCGTTGACGTAGTGAACGGACTGCCCGAGGAACCAGCTGCTCGGATTGCCAAAGTTGCTGAAGTCCTTCGCCACCGACGGCGGCGAGAACAGCAGCCCGTTGTACGCCGGGAACGGGAGCGACGGGAGCCCGATGCCGGGTCCGTAGTACCCCCAGATCGTGGCGACCTGCGTCGCGATCAACCCGGCCAACGCCGCGCCGGCGACCGGGCGGCGGTAGACCCATTTCTGGTACCGGTCGTCGACGTCGATGATGTCGTCGAAGTGTCTGGTGCTCATGGCTTCCCCCTCTGATCTCGGAACGGTCGATGCCGAACGACGGACGCGACCGATCCACTGGACCGCCACAGCGGCGGTGCCAACGCTCCGGATCCCCCTGGATTCACGAGCGCACCCAAAGATTAGCTCTTTCTGAACCGATACTTGACGGCCGCCCTGCGGTCACTTCTGGCGGGCGAGGAAGCGGTTGTTGATCGCCTTGAACTGACCGCGCCCGTCGAGCTCGCGGAACGTCGTGCCGTCGACGGTGTGCCACACGACGCCCTCGGCCTGACGGCCGGCGGTGATCAGCGATTCGAGCCCGTCGACCTGGGTGATCGCCTCGGCCGGCGAGCCCGGAAACGCCAGCGGGTACGTGGGCGCGGCGAGGTCGTCCGCCCACCGCGGCCAGTCGGCGCGCGCAAGGGGCCGGCCGTCGCGGTGCACGGCGAACACGGCCAGACGCTGACCGCGAATCTTCAACGGGTTCGCCTGGATGCCCTCGCCGAAGACCTCGCCCTGCACCGCCATGCCAGGCTCGAGCCGACCGGCGAGGTCGAACTCGTCGGCGATGCGCCAGAGTGTGTTCGTCGCCGACCGCTCGTACTCCCAGTTCCGCCCGCTGACCCGCAGCCCGGTCGGCGACTGGAAGTAGGTGGCCGAGGTGCCGTCCACCTTCTCCGTCGCGATCCACCCGACCGGATGGGTAGCGAGCACGCGCCAGCGCTCGTCGTCCAGGTTCTGGGCACGCTCGGCATCGGTCTTCACCGCGGCCTCGCGCACGTAAGGGCCGAGGACCGTGCCGGACAGCTCGGCGGGGACCGGCGGCTCCCACTTCGTGATGCCGAGCTCGGTCGTGACGTCGGTGCCCGGCTCGGCGTCGGGAAGTTCGGGGAAGGTGGCAACCGGCAGGACGAGCCCCTGGCTGTACACGCCACGCAGGCGGATCGTGCGCAGGACGTGCCCGACCGTCTCGTCCACCGTCTTGTGCCCGCGGGGCCGCAGGAACTCGAAGCGGGCGTCGGTGAACGGCAGGAACGAGTCGATCTCGAAGTAGACGACCTTGTCGCCCACCGCGACGTCACCCTTGGCGACGACGACCGTCCACCCCCGCACCTGGGCCGACTCGATGGCGTCGGCGTCGGGGATCGGCGTCACGGCCGCAACGACCTCGACGGTCGCGAGCCGACGCTCGGCCCGGTCGGCGTCCCGGTCGGCGTCGTGGTCGGTGTCGTGGTCGGCGGAGTGCTCGGTCTCCGGTTGATTCGGGGTGCTCATGGTGGGGCCTCCTGCGTCCTCGCGCCGCACCGGTCAGCGACCGGCAGGCAGTGGACAGCAAACCGGTCAGCCGGCCCTGTGGCCAGTCGATTTCAGCGACGGGTGTGGACCGACGGTCCTCAGCCCCGCGACCCGACCGGTAGGTGGCGGTGCAGGAAGTCGACGGTCACCGGCCACGCTGCGGCGGCGGCCGACGGGTTCGTGAACATCGGCGCGGCGAAGTTGTCGAAGGCGTGACCCGCCCCGGCCTGCACCACGACCTCGGCGTCGACGCGGCCGGCGAACGCCGCCTGCACGACCTCTACCTGCTCGGCCGGCAGGTACGGGTCGGCGCCGCCGAAGTGGAACAGGATCGGGCACGTGACGTCGGCCGCCCGCTCGATGTTCGGGGCGACGGCCGAGCCGTAGTAGCTCACGCAGCACGCCGGGTCGCCGTCGGCG
>JAYUAM010000594.1:0-1481 GCA_043741295.1 Acidimicrobiia bacterium | reverse complement strand
CCACCTCGAATCCTGCCTCGTGTATCACCGCGGGCAAGCGGTCGAGCGCGTCGTCGTTGGGGGCCGAGATTCGGTCGCGCAGGGCGCGGATCAAACCGAGGTAGCGGAGTCGGTCCCGCAGCGTGAGCGGGTGACGGGCCGGTACGAGCGCCACGAGCCGTCCACCGGGGCGGAGCACCCGGGCGATCTCGACCACGACGTCCTGTAGTGGTTCGATGACCTGGAGCGCCATCGAGCAGACCACGGTGTCGACCGCCCGATCGGCGAACGGGAGCCGGGTGGCGTCGCCGAGGACGAGCCGTCGCGCCTCGGGTGACCGTCCGCACGCGAGCTCCGCCGGCGAGCGGTCGACACCGGTCCAACGGGCACCAAGAAGTGGGGCGAGCGGCGCGTTGCCGCACGCGACGTCGACCACGTTGCCCGTGGACGGTACCGCTGCCACCAGCCACTGGTAGGGCGTGTTTCCATCGGCGTGGGACCGGCCGAGGATCTCGGCGGTGATGCCGGGTCGCTCGCCGTGGAACGCGTCGAGGAAGCTGCTCCACGACCGAGGCGGCGGCTCGCGACGACGGCCGGGCACCGAGGGTGCAGCGTCGGTCACGGTGTCGAACTGACCGTCGTTGCGGATGGGTCCGCTCCGGTGCGGTATCGGTCGTTGGTGCTCGTGTACGTCTGGCCAGCCACGACGCGCTGGATGACCTCATCCAGCGTGGTCGGTCCGACCGCGCCAACAAGACGGGCCATCACTCGCCCGTCGGGGCCGACGATGAACGTTTCCGGTACACCCAGCACACCGAAATCGATTGCGGTGCGGCCGTCGGGGTCGTCGACGAGCGGGTAGGTGAGCCCGAACTCGTCACGGAAGTCGAGGGCGTTGGATCGGGTGTCGTTGTAGAGCACCCCGATCAGCTCGACTCCGGTGCCGGCGTTGCGTAGCGCGAACTGTTGCAACGTGGCCGCCTCCTCGCGACACGGGACACACCACGACGCCCAGAAGTTGACGACGACGACGTGGCCAACGAAGCGGGTCGAGTCGACCGACGGGCCACCGTCGAGCGCGCCCAGCACGAACGCCGGCACCGGTTTGCCGACCAGCGGCGACGGCGAAATCGTTGGCCGGTGGAGGCCCTTGGCCAACACGACGGTGAGGCCGAGCACGGCGAGACCCGCGGGCACCGCCAGCCAACCGAGACGGCGGCGCCGACCCGGGTTCCACACCGGGCGGTTCGCCCCGCCATCGGACGGATCGACGCTTGTCGGGTCGGCCGCAGGCGTCGCCGCAGGTGTCGTCGTGCCGGTTTCGGCCGTGCCGTCGTCGGTCTCGCCGATCATCCTGCTAGTCTACTATGCTACTTCGTAGACGAGTGGAGCGAGAGGAGCCCGGGTTGCTGGCAGTTGGTTCGGCGTCGAGCGTGTTCTTCGGGGGTTCGGTCGCCGCTGCGGTCATCGCCGGCATGATCGCCCTGTTCGCGCCGTGCTGT
>JAYUAM010000593.1:0-1482 GCA_043741295.1 Acidimicrobiia bacterium | reverse complement strand
GGTCGCCTTCATCACGGCGCCGACGAACGCGCCGGTGACCTTGTCGTCGCCGGCGACGAACTTTGCCCAGGCGTCGGGCTGGGCGGCGATCGCGGCGTCGACGGCGGTCACGAGCGCGCTGTCGTCCATCGTCTCGAAGCCCAGCGCAGCAGCGATCGCCGCCGGGTCACCGTCGCCACCGGCCGTCACGATCGCGGCGAGCACCGCTTTGGACTGTGTGGCCGTCAGCTTGCCGTCGGCTTCCAGCTGCGTCACGGCGGCGAGCGTCCGTGGGCGGATCGGCTCCGGTCCGTCGGCGGGCAGGTTGTGCTCCAGGTGGACGGCGACGCGCTCGGCTGTCCCACCGGCGTCGACCGCGGCGTAGAACAGCTCGTCGCGGCCGCGCTCGACGAGCACGATCACGGTCTCGTCCGTGGGCGTCGTCCCCAACGCGGCGGCGAGCCGTCCGCGCCGCTCGGCCGGCAGCATCGGTAGCTCGGCGCGCACCCGCGAGAGCCACGCGGCGTCGGGCGCCAACGGCACGAGATCGGGTTCGGGGAAGTACCGGTAGCCGTCCGAGTTCTCCTTCACGCGCAGCGTGTGCGTTCGGCCGGTCTTCTCGTCGAAGTGGCGCGTCTCCTGACGGATCGTCTCGCCCGCCTCGACGGCGTCGATCTGCCGACGGGCCTCGGCCTCGATCGCCCGGCCGAGCGAGCGGATCGAGTTGAGGTTCTTGATCTCGCACCGCGTGCCGTACGGCTGGCCCGCCTTGCGCACGCTCACGTTGGCGTCGCAGCGCAGCGATCCCTCTTCCATCTTGGCGTCCGACACCCCGGTGGCTTCGAGGATCGCCCGAAGCTCGGTGAGGTACTCCTTGGCCTGCTCGGCCGAGCGGATGTCGGGCTCGCTGACGATCTCGAGCAGCGGCACGCCGGCGCGGTTGTAGTCGACGAGCGAGCCCGACGAGCCGTGCAGCCGGCCGTCACCGCCCTGGTGCGACGACTTGCCCGTGTCTTCCTCCAGGTGGGCGCGCGTGATGCCGACACGCGAACCGGAGGGTAGGTCGAGATGACCACCGAGATCGATCGGAACATCGTACTGACTGACCTGGTAGTCCTTCGGCATGTCCGGATAGAAGTAGTTCTTCCGATGGAAGATCGAGTTCTGCACCGTGCAGTCGAGCGCGGTGCCCAACCGGATGGCGAGCTCGACGACCTGACGGTTGAGCACCGGGAGCGACCCGGGCAGGCCGAGGCACACCGGGCACACGTTGGTGTTCGGGTCGTCGCCGAAGTTGTTCGGGCAGCCGCAGAAGATCTTCGTCTTCGTGTGCAGCTCGGCGTGGCATTCGAGCCCGATGACGAGCTCGTATTCGTTGTTCACTTGGGGCTCCGTTCGAGTTCGGCGGCGACTTGGAACATGACCGGTTCGCCCATCGCCGGGGCGAGCACCTGCACGCCGACCGGGAGGCCGTCGGCGCCCGTACCGAAGGGCACACTCATG
>JAYUAM010000592.1:0-1482 GCA_043741295.1 Acidimicrobiia bacterium | reverse complement strand
CTGCACCAGGCCCTTCACGACCTCGGGCGGGTTGGCCGCGAGGCAGGCGTCGACCGCGCTCTTGGCACCCGGTGCGTCGGCGTAGAAGCGGAAGCGCACGATGCCCTTGAAGCACTTCGGGTCGGCGTAGGTGGGGTCGAGGACGATCGCCCGGTCGAGCAGCGCCTCGCTGGCGTCCATCGCGCTGACCATCGACGCGGGCGCGGTCGTGGCCGATAGGCCCTGCCGCAGGAGCTGGCTCGCCACGAGCCAGCCGACGTAGGTGCGGGCCTCGGCGTTGTCAGGATCACGCGTCAGCACCTGCTGATAGAGCTTGATCGCCCCGAGCGTGTCGGTGCCCTGCGACTGGCGGGCCTGCACGAGCAGCGTCGAGATCGAGTCGGGCGCACCGCCGGTGGCCGTGCCGCCGACCGGCCGGGGCGCGACGAACCGCACAACCGCGAACGAGACGAGACCGGCGACGATCACGCAAGCGAACACCGTGGTCCACACGCGTCGGCGGCCGCGGTCGGCAGCCGCGGTCGCTACGGCGGGCACGGCCGTCGCCACGGTCCCACCGCCGTCGAGCGCACGGATCGCCGCCGCCGCTCGCGTCGTGTACGAGTCGCGCAGCGCGACGTAGTCGACCTCGTCGACATCGCCGGCGTCGTGCTCGCGTTCAAGGTCGTCGAGCGAGCGGAGCAGGAAGTCTCGCTGCTCGTCGAGCCCGGTCGGCTCGCTCACGTGCGCTCCCCCTTCGGGTCGCCGCTCAGTCCGGCGTGCGACGCGGCGAGCGCGGCGGCGACGAGGGCCCGGTCGTCGTCCGTCGGCGCCGCAGTGGCCGCCGCCTGGGCCCTCCACCGATGGAAGACGACGACGAGCCCGCCGACCCCGGCCACGAGAACCATCACCGGTAGCACCCACAGCAGCGCGTTCACACCGCGGGCCGCGGGGACGAGCGTGGTGTCGGGGAAGTGGGTCTGGATGTCGTTGACGATCCGGGCATCGGGCGTGCCGGCGATCACCTGGCGCCGCACCTCCTCGCGAATGTTCGATGCCGATGCGACGCGCGATTCGGCCACGCTCTCACCGGCGCATACCGGGCAACGGAGCTGACGCGTGATGCGCTCGACGCGTTGCTCGTTCGACGTCGGGCCACCGGAACGAACGGCACCGGCGGCGATGAGCCCGGCGGCCACGACGGCGAGCAGCAGCCAGCCCTGCCAGCCCTTGACGCGACGGGCGCGCGGGCCCGTCACGCCCCTGCACCGAGCCGGGTGAGCACGGCGTCGAGCGCGCCGGCGTCGACGGCACGGCCGATGCGCGCCCGCACGACACCGTCTGGGTCGATCACCCACGTCTCGGGCACCTTCGCCACGCCGTACGCCACGGACACCGCTCCGCTGGGGTCGAACACCACCGGCCACGAGCCACCGTTCTTGGCGAAGAACGCGGCGACGCGTGACTCGACGTCTGACGACACGACGGTGACGAGCTCGGCCC
>JAYUAM010000591.1:0-8859 GCA_043741295.1 Acidimicrobiia bacterium | reverse complement strand
GGCCCGCCTTCGGACGGAAGCGGCGGTCGATCCACAACAGCGCGCCGCACAGGGCGAAGTTCCACAGCGACTCGTAGAGGAACGTCGGGTGGAAGGTGGCCGACGAGGCGTACCGGTCGGGCCGGTGCGCAGGGTCGATCTTCAGACCCCAGGGCAACGTCGTCGGGCGACCGAACAGCTCTTGGTTGAACCAGTTCCCCCACCGCCCGATCGCCTGGGCCAGGGGCAGCGCCGGCGCCGCCGCCCACAACGCGTGCGCCGGCTGCACACCCCGACGGCGGGCCGCCCACAGCCCGACCACGACTCCGAGGGCGATGCCGCCCCAGATGCCGAGCCCTCCCTGCCAGATCTTGACGACGTCGAACCAGCGGCCCTTGAACGACTTCCAGTCGGTCATCACGTGGTAGATGCGCGAGCCGATGACGCCGGCGGGCACCGCCCATATCGCCACGGCGGCGATGTCGTCGCGCCGGCCGTAGCCCGCCTTCTCCAGCCGGCGCCCGGTGAGTGACACCGCGGCGACGACACCGAGGGCGATCATCAGCCCGTAGGCGCGCAGCTGCAGAGGACCGAGGTGCACCGAGCCGGACGACGGGCTCGGCAGGAAGCCGATCAGTCCGACGCCGAGGCGGGCGACCGGTTGCGAGCCGATCACGAGCCGCTGTGCTCTCGGGCGAAGCGCACGACCTCGGCCTGGATCAGCTCGCCGTCATGGTCGAGCGTGGCCACGTGGTAGCTGCGTTCGAGGACGACACGCTCGACCGGCCCGCCCCACGTCGCCGCCAGATGGTCACCGTCGGCCGGCGGTACCACGTGATCCTGCGGCGAGCTCATCAGCAACAACGGCTGCGTGCACGCGCCGTAGCCCGTCTGCATCTTCTCGACGGCATCGAGCATCGAGAGCACCGGGCGCAGGGGCGTGTCGCTGTACGCCGACTCGGTGACGCCTTCCTTGGCGATGTCGGACCCGATGCCGGGGGCCACCGTCTCACCGGCGTCGAGCATGCCGCGCAGGACCGGCACGAGATCGGGCTGGGTGCGCGCCACCGGGTTGATCAGCGCGAGACCGGCGATCTCCGGGTGCTTCGCCGCGAGCCAGAGCGATAGGGCACCGCCCATCGAGAGTCCGGACACGATCACCGTGTCGCATCGGGCGGCGAGGTCGGCATAGGTCGCGTCGACCGATTCGGTCCAGTCGGTCCAGGACTTGTCGAGCAGATCGTCCACCACCGTTCCGTGGCCGGGCAGCCGGGGCAGCTCGACGGTGAACCCGGCGGCCGCCAGGGCCTCCGCCACGGGCCGCATGCCACCCGGGTTCCCGGTGTACCCGTGTATGCACAGCGCGCCGCGGCGGTCGCCCGACTGCGACCAGGGTTCGGCTCCGGGCATCAGCTCCGACATCTTCTGCTCCCTCGTGGTGGCCGCGTCGCCCGCGGCGCACCGATAGTAAAGGACCGGGACCGGGACCGGGACCGGGACCGCCGGCGTCGGTCCCGGTCGCCGGCGGGCCGATCGGGTTCCCGCCGCGGCGGGGGCGGGTCGACCGACGTCGGGAAGCGGCCCATGCCGGTCAGCGAGGGCGGTACGGGTCGGTGGGCGAGTCAGGCTCCTCCCACCACTCCACCGGCGCGCCGACGGCCACCCAGTCGGCGAAGGGGTAGATGCAGTCGACGGGGCACGCCGGGAGGCACTTGTCGCAGCCCGAACACAGCTCGGGAACGATCACGACGTCGGGCCCATGATTGAAGATCGCTCCGAAGTGCGGTGGGCAGGCCCGAAGGCAGGCGTCGCAGTTGATGCATTCCGCCATCTCGATCCGTAGCGGCGGGTTCTGCCACTTCGGATGGCGGCGGCGTTCGGCGATGCGGCCCGACCGACCCAAGGGCGCCGACGCGCCGAGCAGGTCGCCCGCACCGAGCGGGTCAGCCAGCCGGCTCGGGTCGCCGGCGCCGTTCTCGTCGCGGCCACCGATCGAGTCGTTCGTCCCGGTCGCCATCGCGCGAGTGTCGGTCGACATTGACCCGCAGGTCAAGGCCTGCTGGACTGACCACGATGAGCGCCACCCGGCGGAAGCGCCCGACCGTCGACCCGAGCCCGCCCCGGCCGCCCGCCACCGACCCTGCCACGACGCTTCCCACCCCGAGCGGCCGCGGACCATCGAGCGCCGCACCCATCGCCAGGGTCACCGCGCCGGTCACGGCGCCGGTCACCGCGGTGGAGCGGAGCGGGGACGGGTTCGGGCCGGGGGCCCGCCTGCTGACCGACCAGGGTCGTGAGCGCCGCCAGCAGTTGCTCGACGCCGCCGGCGTTCTCTTCGCCGAGCGCGGCTACGCCAACACCCGGGTCATCGACATCTGCGATTCGGCTGGCGTCGCCAAGGGTCTGTTCTATTGGTACTTCGAGAACAAGGAAGCGCTGTTCGCCGACCTCGTCCGCACGATGCGCCTGCGGTTGCGGCGGGCCCAGGCCGAACAGGTCGATCCGGGCAGCGACCCACTCACCCGGCTGCGTCGGGGTGCGCAAGCGTCCGTGCGGTTCATGGCCGAACACATGGCCTACTTCGCGCTGCTCGAACTTGAGTCACGCGACAAGGTCGTGTCGGCCCTGCTGCGGGAGGGCAACGACGTGCACATGGCCGACACCGCGTTGCTCGTCAAGGAAGCCCAAGCCGCCGGCCAGATCCCCGAGCACCTCGACGCCGACCTGCTCGCCGTCGGCGTGAACGCCACCGTCGCCCACTTCAGCCACTACCATCGCGTCGGGCGGGTCACCACCACGGTCGACGAGCTGGCGGCCTTCGCTGGCGACTGGGTCGTGCGGGCCGTCGCCGGCGTCGAGTAGCGGCCCGGCCGACAAGGGCTGGCTCAGGCGCGCGCCGGCAGAACGTGCACGCGTGTCAGCGTCGTTCGACGATCCGTTCGGCGGCGAGCGCAGGATCGAGCGGACGGCCGAACAGATAGCCCTGGGCGGCGCCGAGTCCAAGCCCGGCAACGTGGCGCAGCTGCTCGTCGGTCTCGATACCTTCGACGATCGTCTCCAGATCGAAGCTCGACGCGAGCATCGAGATCGCCCGGATCACCGCCAGGCCGTGCGGATCGCGCCCGAGCGGTTCGACGAAGGCGCGGTCGATCTTCAGGGTGTGCACACCGAAGCGGGCGACGTGGGCGAGCGACGAATAGCCCATGCCGAAGTCGTCGAGCGCAAGCCGCACGCCGAGCTGCTTCAGTCGGGCGAGGGCAGCGATCGTGGCCTCCATGTCCTCCATCAGTTGGCCCTCGGTGATCTCGAGGTGGAGCCGAGACGGGTCGATCGACCAGCGCGTCAACTCCCGCCCGACGACGTCGGCGAGATCGGGCCGGGCCAACGAACGCGGCGAGATGTTCACCGAGACGGTGAGATCGGTGCAGCCATGCTCGCCGTCCCAGGCCGCCATCTGGGCACACACGACCGAGAGCACCTTGGCGTCGATCTCGCTCGTCAACCCGACCTCGTCGGCGACGTCGAGGAAGTCGGCGGGCGCCAGCCGCCCGCGGGTCGGGTGGTCCCAACGTACGAGCGCCTCGAAGCCGAGCAGCTCGCCGCCGTCGATCGTGACGATCGGCTGGTACACGACCGAGAGCTCGTCGCGGGCGATGGCGCCGTACAGTTCGGCTTCGACGACGAGACGCCTCCGGGCCGAGGCGTCCATACCCGACGCGAACAGCTCGACGCGGTCGCGGCCGCGCTGCTTGGCGTGCTGCACGGCGAGTCCGGCATCGCGCAGGAGCCGGTCGGCGTCGCGTGGTACCTCCGGGGCGGCGCCGGCGCTCGCGTCCGTCCGCACACCTGTCCGCACATCTGTCCGAGCGTCCGCGGCATCGACGGCGGCAGCATCGACTATTCCGGCACCCACCCCGGCAGCCGCGCCCACGCCGGCACCCGCGCCCACGCCGGCACCGGCACCCACTCCGGCACCCAGGCCGCCTACGACGACGCCGACACTGGCCGACACGCGCACCTCGATGCCGTAGATGTCGATCGGGTCGGCCAAGGTCCGGCGCACGCGGTCGGCGGCGGCGCGAGCGTCGTCAGGATCGGTGATCCCGCCGAGCACGGCCGCGAACTGATCGGCCCCGATATGGGCGAGGATCCCTCCGCCGAGCGCGCCGCGCAGCCGCCGCGCCACGATGCGCAACACCTCGTCGGCCGCATCGCGACCGAGGCTGTCGTCGATCACCTTGAAGCCGTCGAGGTCGAGCAGTAGCACGCTGATCGTCGCCGAGGCCGCGGACGCCAGGAGCGAGTCGATCACCTCGACGAGCCCGTGGCGGTTGAGCAGTCCGGTGAGCACGTCGTGACGGAGCTGATGGGCCAGCGTCGCCTCGACGTCGTGCTCGTCCGAGAGGTCGCGGGCGACGACGACGTACGACTCGACGGCGCCCGCCGCATCACGGGTCACGGTGACCTGCAGCGAGACGTCGATCGGGCGACCGTCAGGGTCGACGACTTCGGCATCGCCCGTCCACGACGAGCGGCCGGGCGCGAGCGCCTCGAGGTGGATGAGGTCCATCACCTCGGTCGGGTACATCGCCGTGACCGAACGCCGCCCCGCCAGGAACAGCCGCGCCGCCTGGTTGCCGTCGACGATCTCGCCGTTCGCGGCGTGGATCGTGACAAGGTCGGCCGTCGCTTCCATCATGCTCGGGCGACGAGCAGCGGTCGCATGCTGGCGGGAACAACGTTGCGGCGCGACAGCTGCTCCGCCCGGATCGGAGCCCGGCTCTCGTCCGACCGCGGCGACGCGCACGCTCACGATCAGCCCGCCAACAGCCGGGTGGTCGAGGCGGTTGGTCACGGTGGCGTGCACGTGCCGGGGACCGTCGAGCGTCCAGGCCTCGCACATCACGACACCGACGGCACCCGGTGCATGCAGGAGCGGTGCCAACTCGTCGGCGACGCGATCGCGATCGGCCGGCACGACCAGATCGAGACCGGGTCGGCGATCGATGACCGGTCCGTCGCCGACGGCGAACAACCGGCGCGCGCTCTGATTGGCGAAGCACACGGCGAGGTCGGCGTCGACCACGAGCACAGCCTCGGCAAGACAGTCGAGCGTCTCCATCGCCATGCCTTCGAGCGGGCGCTGGGTGTCAGCCACGTCCCCTTTGCGCGGGTCGTCGGTCATCGATCTCGTCCACCACGTCGGTTTCGCCACAGCCTGTGTCCGCCCACTTGTCCGTCGGGCTCTGCGCCCGACACGTCCGCCGGTTGTTGCGCTACCGATCGGACGAGCAGGGCGAACGCCGTGGAACCGTGGCCGTTCTTGAGACTCTCTTGAAAGAGAAGTGTCAAGGACGGCGAGGACGGCGGGACCGGCAGGACCGGCAGGACCGGCAGGACCGGCCGGCATCGGCGGGACCGGCCGGCATCGGCGAGGTCGGCGGGCTCCAGCGACGTCTTGATCATCACGCCGACGCTGCCCGCCGCGTTCGCCAGACGAACTTCTCGCGGCCGGGGGAACGCCGGTACCCTCCCGGTAGTCGCCGCCCGTCAGCGTCGGCCCGGCCCAGGGGGAACGCCATGACGCCCACTTCGACGTCGACATCCACGGCTACATCCGCCGATCCGTCAGCGACCGCGTCGACGGGGACGTCGGCGTCGACGGGGACGGGGACGGGGACGGCCGCGACGGCATCCGAGCCCTCGACCTCGGGGCCCTCGGCGCCGGTCTCTGCGGCGTCGCCCAACTCCGGAGCACCGGGCCTCGGGTCGGGGTTGTCGGCCCGCACACCGTTGGCCGAACGGGCCCGTGCGCTCGTACCGATGCTCGACGAGTACGCCGCCTACGCCGACGAACAGGGGCGCATCGCCGAGCCGGTCATCGAGGCGCTGCACCGTGACGGGCTCTTCACGATGTGGGTACCCGAGGTCCTCGGCGGGTCCGAGCTGAGCGCGGTCGACTCGCTCGAGGTGCTCGAAGACCTCTCCTATGGCGACGCCTCCGCCGGCTGGGTCGTGATGGCCGCCTGTCTCTCGATCGGCACGGCCGGTGCCTACCTCGCCGACGGGGCCACCGCCGAGCTGTTCGCACCAGGCAAGCGCCCCGTGATCGCCGGCCAGGGCACCCGCCCGGGCGTGGCCGTGCCCGATGGCGATGGCTTCCGCCTGACCGGCTCGTGGAGCTTCGCCTCGGGCCTCAAGCACGGCACCCACATCCACACGCTCGCGGTCATCGAGGGCACGGGCGAGCCGCGCATCTTCGTCGTGCCGGTGGAGAAGGCCACGCTGATCGACAACTGGGACGTGCTCGGCCTGCGCGGCACCGGCTCGATCGACTACACGCTCGACAACGTGTACGTGCCCGACGGTTGGTCGCATTTCGCCGTGACGCAGGACCCCAAGCGCGGCGGCACCGCCTACCACGTCGGCATCATCGGATTCGCCGAGCAGTGCCACTCGGGTTGGGCTCTCGGCGTCGGGCGGCGCATGCTCGACGAACTCGCCGAGATGGCCCAGGAGAAGTCGGGTCGGCCGGGCAGCCAGGTCGACAGCCCCTCGTTCCAGGAGGGCTTCGCCAAGGCCGAGGGCCGGTTCCGGGCTGCCCGCGCCCTCGTGTACGAGGCGTGGACCGACGCCGACGCCACGCTCGCCCGAGGCGAGCGACTGTCGGTGCGCCAGCACACGCTCGTACGCCTCGCCCTCGTGAACGTGACCGACGCCCTGCTCGAAGTGGCCAACCACGTCTACCTCGCCGCCGGCACCACAGCCCTACGCCGCGGCACGCTGCAGCGCCTGCTGCGCGATGTCCACGCCGGCACGCAGCACATCACCTCCGGACCGGGCGTGCGCCAGAACTGCGGTCGCGAGCTCGCCGGCCTGGCCATCGGGCAGGCCTGGCAATTCCTCGATCTCGTACCGGCCTGAACTCGTACCGGCCTGATCTCGTACCGGCCTGAACTCGTCGTCGGGCCTGCCATCGGCCTCGGCGTCGTCGGGCCTGCCATTCGCCTCGGATTGAACTCACGTCGGTCGCAGGGTCGGCGTGATCGCGCCCGCGGGTCAACCGGCCGAGACGGCGTCGAGCAGCGCGTTCTCGATGACCTCGGTGAGCGCTGGGTGGATGTAGAGCACCTCCTTGGCGAGCTGGTCTGCGGTGTTGCCGAGGCACATCGCCTGGATCAACGGCTGCACGAGGCTGGCCGCCTGCGGGCCGATGACGTGGGCGCCCAGCACCAACCTGGTCTCGGGGTCGATGAGCACCTTGGCGAAGCTAGCCGTGTCCTCCAGCGCCCAGCCGTGGGCGGTGTCGCTGTAGTTCTTTCGGCCGACCAGATAGCGCCGGCCGGCGGCCCGCAGCTGCTCCTCGGTGGCCCCGACGCTGGCCACCTGCGGGTCGGCGAACACCGCAGCCGGCACGACGGTGAACCGGGCCGATTCCGGCGCGTCGGGATGGAGCACGTTGTGGCGCACGAGGCGGGCCTCGGCGTTGGCCATGTGCTTGAGCTGGAAGTGGTTCGCCGCGTCCCCGAGCGCCCAGACGCCCGGCACCTGCGTCGCATAGGTGTCATCCGTGACGATGTGCCCGTGTTCGTCGATGTCGAGCCCGCCGGCGACCGGGTCGAGGCGATCGGTGTTCGGCACGCGCCCGATGGCGACGAGCATGGTCTCGGCTTCGACGGTGCTCGTCACCCCCGCGTCGTCGATCAGATGGGCGACGAGCCCGACAGCCGACGACTCGACCCGCTCGATGCGTGTGCGAAGACGCACGTCGAACCGCTGTGTGTAGATCTCGGTGAACCGCCGGCTGATCTCGACGTCGTTCTTCGTGAGCAGCGCCCCCTGACGTTGCACGATGGTCACACGGGTCCCGAGTGCGCCGAAGACATGACCCATCTCGGCGGCGATGAACCCGCCGCCGAGCACGATCATCGACGCCGGCAACCGGTCGAGCCGCATGATCGTGTCCGACGTGTGATGCGGCACCGAGTCGAGGCCGGACAATGGCGGCAGCGCCGGGCGGGACCCGGCGGCGATCACGATCCGCTGCCCGCGCAACCTCCGGCCTCCGACGTCGAGCACCTTGGGCGCCACGAACCGGGCCGCGTCCTGAAACACATCGACCCCGTGCGCGCGCCGGTAGTCGACGCCCGACTGGTGGATCGGATCGATGCGCCCGAAGACCCGGTCCCGGATGGCCGGCCAGTCGGCCCGGTCGAACCGGGCCGCGATCCCGTAACGGCCGGCGTGACGCACCGACTCGGCCACGTCGGCGGCGTACACGAACATCTTCGACGGGATGCACCCACGATTCAGGCACGTTCCGCCGAAGCGGTCGGGCTCGACGATGGCGATGCGCCACCCGACCATCTCGGGCACCGGCAGCATGTTGCCGCTCCCCGCCCCGACGATGATGAGGTCGTAGTCGACGATGTCGGCGAGGTCCTCGAGGTCGACGTCGTCGAGGTCGGCGTCGTCGAGCAAAGCCCGCCCGTTGTCGCCGCTGCGCCCGGTCGATCCCGTCGATCCGGTCGATCCGGTCGATCCGGTCGTCTCGGTCGAGTCGGTCGACGCCGGGCCGGGTTGCGGTGCGGACAGAGTCGTGGCGTCGGGTGGGGGAAACCCGGCGGGGATTGCATCGTCCGGCACATCGGCTCCAGTCCTCGAGGTTCCGGCGGCCCAGGGCCGCCCGGCAGTTCGGGGCCCATAGTGGCGCGTCGGCGCCGCACGACCATCCTTGGTCCTGATGGGCAGCGAACCAATCTCACGCCCTTGTTCGGGGCGTTGCCCGCCCGCCCGAGCCCGTGAACTGGCGCGCCCGCGTTGCCTCGGCGCCGACCCGGACCCGCCTGCCGCAATCACCGTTTACCCGCTCCGATTGCG
>JAYUAM010000590.1:0-1486 GCA_043741295.1 Acidimicrobiia bacterium | reverse complement strand
GGCCATCCGGTCGCGGCGGTCGACCAGCGCGGCCACGGTCGTTCGTCGAAGCCGGACGCCGGCTACGACCTGCCGACCGTCGCCGACGACCTCGCCCGCCTCATCGACGTCCTCGGCTGGTCGCGGCCGGTCGTGGTCGGCCAGTCGTGGGGCGGCAACGTCGTCGTCGAGCTCGCCGCCCGTCACCCGGGGCTCACCGCGGGCATCGGCTGCGTCGACGGCGGGTTCATCGACCTTCAGTCGAGGTTCCCCGAGTGGGAGGAGTGCGCCCGCGCCCTCGCTCCCCCGCCCCTCGCCGGCACACCGATGGCTCGGATGCGCGAGTGGATGCAGGCCGGAAAGGCCGACTGGCCCGCGAGTGCGATCGCCGGCGCCATGGCCAACTTCGAGGAACGGGCCGACGGCACGATCGCCCCGTGGCTGACGCTCGACCACCACCTCGCCGTGTTGCGCGGCATGTGGGAGCAGCGCCCGCTCGATCGGCTCGCCCTCGTCGCGGAACCGGTGCTCTGGATGCCGGCCGATTCCGGCGACGTCGCCTGGACGCACGACAAGCGCGTCGGGTTGGAAGTGGCCGCCGCGGTGCACCCGCGGTCGCGCACGCACTGGTTCAGCCCGGCCGACCACGACGTGCACGCGCAGCAGCCCACCGCGGTCGCCGCCGTGCTCCTTGCCGCCATCGCCGACGGGTTCTTCGCATGATCGCGCGACACGAACGGCGCGCGACATGACGCGCCTCTTGGTGATCATGGGCTCGGCCGAGACGACGCCGACGATGATCAAGCCGCACCGGGCGATCTTCGCTCGCGTCGGCGACCGGTCGGCCGTGATCCTCGACACGCCGTACGGCTTCCAGGAGAACGCCGACGACATCACGGCGCGCGCCGTCGACTACTTCGCCCGGAGCGTCGGCCGGCAGGTGTCGGTGGCGTCGTACCGCACCGCTGACCCCGGCCCGCTCGCCGCCGAGACGGCCCGCGCCGCCGTGCGCGACGCCGGCTGGGTGTTCGCCGGTCCGGGTAGCCCCTCCTACACGTTGCGGGTACTGCACGGCTCAGGCGTACCCGAACTGCTCGCCGACAAGCTCGACGGAGCGGCCGGCCAAGGCCGTGACGGTGATGGACGTTCGGGCGGCGATCGTGGCGGCGCCGTCGTGTTCTCGAGCGCCGCGGCGCTCACGATCGGTGTGGCCACCGTGCCGGTGTACGAGATCTACAAGGCCGGCGAGGAGCCGCACTGGGAGCCGGGCTTCGGCCTCATCGCCGCCGCCGGCCTGAACGCCGCGGTGATCCCGCACTACGACAACGCCGAGGGCGGACACCACGACACGCGCTTCTGCTACCTGGGCGAACGTCGCCTGGCCGTGATGGAGCGCGAGCTGCCCGACGGTGCGTTCGTGCTCGGCGTCGACGAGCACACCGGCCTGCTTCTCGACCTCGATGCCGACGAGGCGACGATCGTCGGCCTCGGCGGCGTGACGGTGCGC
>JAYUAM010000589.1:0-1488 GCA_043741295.1 Acidimicrobiia bacterium | reverse complement strand
CGATCGTGAACGCCGACGAGCCGGAGATGAGCGTGCGGTCGAGGTCGAAGAACGCCGCGGCCGACGACGTCATCGGCAACGGCCGTTCCCACTCGTTGGCCGGGTTGCGCGCACGGTCGCTGGCCGGGCTCTCGCCCTCGTGACCCCTCGGCTGCGACTCGTGCACGACGCGACAAGCTAACAACGACCGGCCGCCGCGGAGCGGCACCGCAGCGCCGCACGGTCGGCAACGGGTCAGGGTCGACGGGCGCGCTGCACGAGGTCGTACGCGCGCCGGCGCGGAATGGCGAACGCGGTCGCCACCTCCGAGGCGGCGTCACGCGGCGAGAGCCCTCGCGCCAGGGCGTCGCGTCCGAAGGCCTCGATGGTGTCATCGGACGCCGGTTCCTCGTCCGGTGCGCCGGCGAGCACGATCACGTGCTCGCCGATCGGGTCGCGCTCGGCGGCCCGGGCAACCGCGTCACCGAGACTGCCCCGCCACGTCTCCTCGTGCAGCTTGGTCAACTCGCGGCTGATCGACACGGGCCGGCCGTGACCGCACGTCGCGGCGAGATCGGCGAGGGTGCGGGCAAGGCGGTGCGGCGCCTCGTAGAGCACGACCGTGCGCCGCTCAACGGCGACCGCGGCGATCCGGTCCGAGCGTTCACGGCCACGACGAGGCAGGAATCCCTCCATCACGAACCGCTCGGTCGGCAGCCCGGAGATGACCAGGGCGGCAACGGCGGCGGCCGGCCCGGGGACGATGCTCACGTCGTGACCGCCGGCGATGGCCGCGGCCACGAGCCGCTCGCCGGGGTCGGAGATACCCGGCGTGCCGGCGTCGGTCACTACGGCGATCGTGGCGCCCTGCGCGAGCAGTCGCCCGACCTCGGCCGCGCAGGCTGCTTCACGGTGCTCGTTGGCCACGAGCAGGCGGGTACCGCGGATGCCGGCGTGCACGAGCAGTCGCCCGGTGCGTCTGGTGTCCTCGCAGACGACGCAGGTGGCGGCGGCCAGGGCCTCGACGGCGCGGGGCGAAAGATCTCCGAGGTTGCCGATCGGCGTGGCGACGAGCACGAGCCGACCAGACCGGCCGGTTCGGCCCCCGTGGGGGGGCGACCGGTCGTCGGTGCTCAATCGCGCAGCTCGAGCACGTCGCCGACGTGGAGCCCCCACCGCCCGAATGCGCCGGCCGCCGCCTCGACGACGTAACCGGCCCGCGGTCGCGGCATGCCGAGCCGGTTCGGTTTCATGCGCACGGTGTGGAGCACGTTGCCGTGGCTGTCGACGTAGGCGATGTCGAGGGCGAAGCGCATGCCGACCGTGTGGATCCAGCGGCATGGCCGCAGGACGATCGCGCCCTCGATGCCGTCGCGGCCGAGCAGACCGCGCGCCCGATGTCGTCGGTTCGTCGGGAGCTCGGTCGAGGCCAGCACCCGGTCGTCGCACACGAGCCACGCCATGACGTCGTTTTCTACACGCTGGTCGGTCATCGTGATGCCGCCGCCG
>JAYUAM010000588.1:0-1490 GCA_043741295.1 Acidimicrobiia bacterium | reverse complement strand
CGGGCGTGCCGCCCTGTTCCACGACACCGCGGTGGCCGTGTACCGCCTGCCCGACGAAGGATCAGCGACATGACGACCGAGCCAACGACCCTCGACGTACCGGCCGACGCAGGGGTCGGCGAGGATACGCCGTTCGTACCTGAGGACGATTCGTACCACGTGCCGACCGTCGACGATCCACTGTGGTTCGAGACGACGTGGTGGTCGTTCTCGGTGCCCGAACGCCGCCTCGGGGGATGGCTGCACGCCGGTCGCCACACCAACCAGGGCACCGTGACCTGGCGCGTCTTCGTGTGGGACCCGAGCGGCGCCAACCTCGGTCAGTTGGCGTACTTCCGCAACGTGGCGGACGTGCCGATCGACGCTGGGGTCGACCTGCGCGACCTCACCTTCCCCGGTGGCGGGTTCAGCGTGAAGATGGTCAATCCGCTGATGGACTACCACGTGGCCTATGCCGACCCCGAAGCCCGCTTCTCGGTCGAGTTCGAGCACAGCAGCGTGCACCCGCCCCACCGCTTCACCCCGGGCGAGGCGCCGGCGCTGCACAACCCGCACCTCGACCAGCTCGGCCACCTCACCGGCGAGCTCGTGCTCGACGGCGAGCGCATCCCGCTCGACTGCTACTCGGTGCGCGACCGCACGTGGGGACCGCGGAGCCGACACCACTCGCACGGTCTGCAGCCGAGGACCGACACCGGCATACGGGTGCTGCACGCCGGAGGAGCGCGCTGGCGCGAGATCGAGCGCGAGCGTGGACGCGGCCGCATCCAGTACATCTTCGGGCACTCGTGGGACGACGCCGGCTGCGACACCGGTTTCCTCAGTTTCGTCCGCCCCCAGGACGCCTCGGCCGACGGCTGGTCCCCGCTGAACATGGGCTGGCTCCTGAAGGACGGCGAGTTCACCCGTCTCGACAAGACCCGGAGCCGGATGAAGAACTACCGAGACCCTCAGACCGGCTGGAGCAGCCACATGGAGGTCGAGCTCGTCGATCGGGCCGGCCGCACGATGCAGGCTGAAGGTGTGGCCCTCAGCCACATGTGCGAGCACGGAGCCGGGTCGAACGCGTCGATGCGCTGGGAGTACGACGGCAGGATCGGCTGGGGCGAGGACCAGGACGGTTGGCGGGTCGATCACTTCGCCCGGATGCGCCGCGCCCTGCGCGCCGCGCACTGATCGACGGTTGGCTGATGTCCGGGTTTCAGGCCGATCTCAGAAAGGCGCTCAGCCGGCGCGGAGCAGGCGGCGTCAGCCGTTCGCCTGGTCCAGCGCACGCCGGGTGATGTCGGTGACACGGGTGACGAACTCGGCACCCGTCGCTTCGGGCACCTTGCCCGTCGAGATGAGCAGGTCGGCCAATCGGCTGTTGATCAGCGCGAACGTGAACCCGACGAGGACCTGGTGGTAGCCGATGTCGCGGAGCGGCGTACCGGCGAGCTCCTCGTAGCGGGCGAAGGTGCCTGCCCGATCGTGCACGCCGGGTAGGCGGG
>JAYUAM010000587.1:0-3823 GCA_043741295.1 Acidimicrobiia bacterium | reverse complement strand
CGCGGCCGCGGTGACACGCGAGTAGATGCCGCTGCTCGACGCGGCGACGAGCGACGTGGGATCTGCGGGATCGCGCACGACGCGGTAGATGCCTGATCCCGCCAGGTTCGTGCCTTCGAGCGACCACGGGTTGAACGAGGCGTTGGCCAGCACATCGGGCACGGGCGCCAGGGCTGTGAGCACGCCAACGCCGGCGAACTGCACACCGGGGTGACCGAGCGTGGAGCCGAAGATGTGCCGCTCCGCCAGCTCGCCCGTTCCGACCACGACGTCGTCGCCGAACTCGGTGGCGCCGAAGCGCACGTGGATGGAACCGCACGACAAGCTGTTCGCGGGGTTCTTGGGCTGATCGGTCCCGAACGACGCCGCGGTGTACGCGCCGAGCGCGATCCACGTGACCCCGCCGTCACCGCTGTACCACACGCCACCGTTGCCGGTAGCCGCGTAGATCCGCTGCCCATCGTCGCTGACCGCCAGGTCGCGCACTCGTCCGCTGATGCGAGGCGTGTCGGTGAACTGGCTCTTGATCACCGTCGTCGGACCGAGCGGCAACCAGAGGTCGTTAGTGCCGGCCGGGGCAAACATCACTGCGGGGTTGCCACGGCGCGCCCGCCGTAGCGATCTCGGTGCGAGCGCCACGGCTACGCCGGCGTCGGTCGCGAGCTCGTGCTCCATGCGCAGTGCGGCCGCCTGACGCACGCGGGAGGGATGAATGCTGCCGCGCCGCGCTTGCCAGTAGCCGACGCGTCCGGCCGGATCGTCGGCTGCGCCCGATACCTCGGCGGGCCACTCGTAGCGACTCATGCCGAGCCCGTCGGGGCGGGAAGGACCGGAGCGACCCTGATCCATCCCTCCTCGATCTGCGAGGGCAGCTCGGGCAGCAGCGCGGTCTGCGTGGCGGCCAGGATCGGGTCGTCCTTCCACGTCGAGGGCGTATCCCGGCGGGTCCACAGTTGCTCCTTCGGGAACACGCCCACCTTCGGGAGGCGCACCTGACCCGGCTCGAGGAGCACCGGCCCGACCCGCACAGAGGGCGCCATCACCGCCAGTCCCGGTTGCACCCAGTCGCGCACGAGCGAGATGTCCTTGCGGGGCAGGACGCCCGAGGTGAGGTGCACCTTGCTGGACGGGTGCATCAGCAACGTGAGACGCACCGTCTGGCCAAGGTGCATCGCCAGCTCGTCGTCGGCGAGCAGGTACGGGTGGACGATGGGGCGCCCATCGGGCTCGTCACCGCGCCGGGGGATCTTCGGCGTCTCCCCGTAGCGACCGAAGTGGCCGCGCTGGCGGCCGGAGTCGAGTGCGCCATCGAGCACGGCCTTGTCGACCACGCGTAGCCGCGAGTAGTCGTCGTCGACGAAGAACGCGAGCAGGCCGTCGTCGCTTCGCGTCAGCTCGCCGATGCGCACCGGGAACGAACGGTCGGCCAGTGCGCCATAGGCTGCCTCGCGCTCGGCCTTGCGGGTCGGGTCGCTCAGGTCGAGCGCGTCGAGGTCGTCGTCGAGCTCGAGGCGCAGGGTCGCCCGCACGACCGCGATAGGCCGCCCGACGAGACCCACGATGTGCTCGGTGCCGAACACAGCGAACGTGTCTACCGTCCACAGGGTGGTGTCGATGGCCCGCAGCAGCGCAGACAACGACGACTCGGCGTCGGGCACCGCGGCCTTGCCCCCGCGCTCTTTGGCGTCGGCCTGCACGACGCCCGAGGCCAGAAAGCCGAGGCGTTCCTGGGCCGTCTTGTCCAGGCCGAAGCCGGGGCCGGCGTCGGCCGGTCCGATGCGACCAGGGGCGATCTCCCACGTCACGCCGCCGCCGATCGGCTCGTGCGAGAGCTGACCGAGCGGGTTGCCGGCGGTGTCGAAGACCTCGAGCGCCTCGTCGATGTGGTCGGGCAGCAAGAAGCCGAGGACGGGGTTCACCATCGTGGAGGGGTCGATCTGGTCGACGCTCGCTTCGCGCGTGTCATCGAGCGGATCGACGAGCCGGAACATCGTTCGGGCCGGCACTGTCAGGCGAGGGTGCATCGTCAGGGCGCCGGCAGCGGTGGCGATCTCGTCGCGCACGGGGACGTGGGTGGTGGGATTCGGGAGATCGAGGAAGCGGCCGAACCCGTCGACCACTCGAGCGCGATTGACACGGATGCGCCCGGCCGACACGAGCTGCGGCGGCCCGATCGGCGCGGGAGGCACGATAGTGTCACCGACGCGTGCGTGCAGCACGCCGAACGCCTCCACCGGCAGTCCGAGCAGCTGATCGTCGAGCGAGTCGATCGACGTCGTGGCGACGTCGATGGCGTCGATGGTGCCGGCGATGTCGCTCAGCAGGTCGGCCGTGGCCTCGTCGATCTCGCCGATGCCGTCGCGGTCGCGCTGGCCTTCGGCCGTCAGCCATTCGGTGATCGCCTCGCGCAACGTGGTGACCGTGCCGTTGTGCAGCGCGCTCCGCCCGATCAGCACGCGCGTCGGGGGAATCAGCACATCGGGCGGCGGCACGAGGTCGACGGTGTCGAGCGTCCAGCCCTCGAAGCGCTCCGACAGGCTCAGCTCGACCTCCCACTCCAGCCATAGCGGAACCCAGGGCTGCGACCACGCGGTGACGGCTTTCGGATCGAGATCGGCGCCGTTGGCCAGCGAGAAACGCAACGTCTCATCGGCCAATCGTCGCGAGGTGTTCACGCCGATCGGGCCGATGCCGATCGCGGCCATCGTGGGCGAGGACCCGGTCAGGAACTTGGCGTTGCCGTCGTACACGGCATCGCCGCCGTAGCGCGCCGCGACCTCCGCGAAGAGCCGGTTGCGCACGCCAGCGATCGGCACTTGCATCGCCTTGGCTGCGACCTCGGCCAGCCACGGAGCGAGGTAGGGGTTGGCCACGACCGCGTTCTGTACCAGCGACAGCACCTCGTCAGGCACCGCGCCGGACGGCAACCTCGGCACGAGCGACCCGCCAGCGATCACGCCGTCGTAGGACACCAGCACGTCAGCCGGCCACAGGCACCACAACCGGCCGTCCGACGATGTCGGCAAGCTGTGTTCGAACCTGCGGCTGCGCATCGCACCGCGCACTGCGATCAGCGGGTTGATCGGCGCATGGAAACGCGGCAGCGGGCGACGCACCTCGCGCGACTCGGTCGCCGGCGTGGGGCTGTCCGGGCGATGCCAGTCGTTGACCACCGTCTGCTGGGTGTCGCTGCTGCCATCGTGCAGCGAGCCGAGCGGGGCGCCCCGCTTGTTCGTGAACGCAAGGGTGGCCGCCAGGCCCACCTGCGCGCTGCGGGCTTTACGACCGATCGACAATGGCCCCGCCGTGGCCCCGACCTGGAGCCGCTCCACGGCCCCCTGCCCGCCGTCGCGCGACGCGAAGGCGGCATCGTGCTCGTGCTCGTCGACATCGGCGAGCCCGTCGACCGTACCCAGCATCGCCAGCGTCTGGCCGGTGAAGGCCGAGACCAATCGTTCGAGCGAGCGACGCTCGTCGACCGTGCCCGCCGGGGCGAGCGCGTTCGACGCGATCGTCGCCGCGATGTCGTCGTCGCTGTGACCGAGGAACAGCTCCACCGCGTCGGCCGTCGGGCGTTGGTCTACGACGACAGGACCGGCGACGGGTACGCCGAACACGACACCGTGCAGCAACGAGGCGCGGGGCCACTGCGGCTCGGTCTGGTAGACCGCAGCGGCATCGTCGACGAAGGCGGCACTCGCCGGTCGGTAGTCGACAATCGGCGTGACGGCCCGCAGCACCGCGTCGACACCACCTCCGCTCGCGAGGGGGCCGGCAGCCTGCGTCGACGACGACAACGACACGGCGGCGGCGGCGGCGGCGG
>JAYUAM010000586.1:0-3830 GCA_043741295.1 Acidimicrobiia bacterium | reverse complement strand
AGCCCGGGAGCTCGGATGGGTCGACGGCCATCTCGATCCCCCGGTTCATCGGGCCGGGATGCATCACGAGCGCGTGCTTGCCGAGGCGCGCCGCGCGGGCGGGCGTAAGCCCATACCCGGCGGTGTACTCGCGCATCGAGGGCACGAGCGACTCGTGCATCCGCTCGCGCTGCATGCGCAACAGGTACAGCACGTCGACATCGGCGATGACCCCGTCGAGATCGTGCACCACCTCCACCGGCCAACCTTCGAGCGACGGCGGGAGCAGCGTCGGTGGGGCGACGAGGGTGACGTGAGCACCGAGCGCGGCGAACGCGTCGACATCGGACCGTGCGACGCGCGAGTGCTTGACGTCGCCGACGATGGCGATGCGCAGACCATCGAGCGACGGCCGCCCGAGCGCGGTCCGGATCGTGTAGCAGTCGAGCAGGGCCTGCGTCGGGTGCTGGTGCCAGCCGTCGCCGGCGTTGATCACGCTCGCCGCAGTCCACTGGCTCACCTGCCACGGCACGCCGGACGACTTGTGTCGGATCACGAAGGCGTCGACACCCATGGCGTCGACCGTCTCGATCGTGTCGCGCAGGCTCTCGCCCTTGTTCACGCTCGACGTGCTCACCGAGAACGTCATCGTGTCGGCCGACAGGCGCTTGGCGGCCGTCTCGAAGCTCAACCGCGTTCGGGTCGAGTCCTCGAAGAACAGCGATACGACGGTCTTGCCGCGCAGCGCCGGCACCTTCGGAAAAGGGCGGGCGTTGATCTCCACCATGTGGTCGGCGAGGTCGAGCAGCTCGAGTATCCCGTCGGCACCGCCGAGTTCGGCGATCGAGCGGAGATGCCCGCTCATGCTCGTGCCGGCGCCGAGCGCTCGATGGTGACACCGTCGGGCGACACGCTGACCGTCTCGGCCCGGCTGGTCGGCAGGTTCTTGCCGACGTAGTCGGGCCGGATCGGCAGCTCGCGATGGCCCCGGTCGACGAGAACGGCGAGCTGCACCGTGCGGGGCCGACCGTGGTCGGCGAGAGCGTCGATGGCGGCGCGGATCGTGCGCCCGGTGAAGAGCACGTCGTCGACGAGGACCACGTGCCGGCCGGCGAGATCGGGGACACGGGTCACCGCGCCGGGAACGATCGGGCGGAGCCCGATGTCGTCGCGGTACATCGAGATGTCGAGCACGCCGACCGGAACGTCGGTACCGGGCTCGATCTCGGCCAGCCGGGCGGCGAGCCGCTCGGCGAGCCAGACACCACCGCGCTGGATGCCGACCAGCAGCACGCCGGCGAGACCCTTGTTGTGCTCGACGATCTCGTGAGCGATCCGGGTGATGGCGCGGCCGATGTCGGCCTCGGACAACGGGCGGGCGACCGGGACGGCGTCCGCCCCGGCCATCGCGTCCCCGGCGAGCGGTGCAGGGGTGCGCGTCGGTTGCTCGTCGGCCATCTACTCCGTCGTCCTTCCGTTCGGGCCTCACAGGACCCGCTTCACGGTCGGGTGCCAAACGTAGCATCGTTCGTACCGGTGCCCGGAGAGCTTGCCCAGGGTCCGGGCGTCGGGTACGCAGGGGGCATGCGCATCCTGGTGACGAACGACGACGGCATCGATTCGACCGGGCTCCACGTGCTCGCCCGGGCCATCGCCCATCATGGAGAGATCGTGATCGCCGCGCCCGACTCGGAGTATTCGGGGGCCAGCGCAGCGTTCGGTGCGCTGCACCTCATCCAGCCCGAGGTGCACCGGGTGACGGTGGACGGCGTGGCCGAGGCCTGGTCGGTGTCTGGCCCACCGGCGCTGTGCGTCATGTTCGCCCGGCTCGGTGTCTTCGGCGAACCCTTCGATCTCGTGGTCGCCGGCATCAACCCGGGCGCCAACGTCGGGCGGTCGGTGTACCACTCGGGAACGATCGGGGCGGCGGTCACCGGCCGCAGCGGCGGCATCAGTGGCATCGCCGTCAGCCAGGCGGTCACCGGGTTCGGGATCGAGGGGCAGGGCTGGGACGAGATGCTCGCCGGCCAGCGGTGGGAGACGGCGGCGGTGTTCGCCGACCATGCAGTCGGCGCGCTCATCGCCTCGCCTCCCGACGACCCGGTCGTCGTCAACGTAAACGTGCCGAACGTGCCGCTCGCCGAGGTCACCGGAGTCCGCCGGACGCGGGTCGGCACGGTGCCGCCGCGCACGATGGCCGCCGCCGTGCTCGAACCGAAGCTCGGCCACGACGGTGCCTTCTACGTCAAGATGCGGTGGGGCGACTCAACCGAGCTACCGCCCGACACCGATGGCGGCGCCGTCTCCCGGGGCGAGGTGTCGGTGACGTTCCTGAGCCGACTGCACGAGGAGGAGTCCTCGCCGGCGTTGCCGGCGATCGAGGCGGCGTTGCTCGCCGCGCTCGCGTCGTGACCCGGTCGGGCGCGGCCGCAACGGGCCCGACCAGCTGAGGGGACCGGCCGGCCGCCGACCTCAGCGGGGTCGGACGGCCCGCGCCACCGCCGACAGCACGCCGTTGACGAACCGGCCGGAGTCTTCGGTGGAGAATCGCTTGGCCAGCTCGACAGCTTCGTCCAGCACGACGGCGACCGGAACGTCTGGACGTTCGAGCAACTCGAACGTGGCGATGCGCAGGACGTTGCGGTCGATGGTGGCCATGCGGGCCATCGACCAGCCCTTGGCGTGGCCGGCCACGAGAGCGTCGATGCGGACGCGGTGCTCGTCGACCCCACGGACGAGGACGGCAGCGAGCGGGTCGGGCGCGACGGGGAGCGCGGCGATGAGCACGTCGGCCGTACCGCCCTTGGCTTCCAGCTCGTAGAGCAGACCGAGAGCGCGCTCGCGCGCTTCCGACCGCCGGTCCGCATCGCGGTCGATGCGGGTGCGGCGAGGCATGCGTCAGACCCGGGTGATGTAGTCGCCGGAGCGGGTGTCGACCTTGACGCGGTCGCCCTGGTTGACGAACAGCGGCACCTGGATGACCTTGCCCGTTTCCAGCGTGGCCGGCTTGCGGGCACCTGATACCCGGTCGCCCTGGATGCCCGGCTCGGTCTCGGCGATGGTGAGCTCGACCGATGCCGCGATCTCTACGCTGATGATCTCGGTGCCGAAGAACGCCACGAGCGCCTTGGACTGCTCGATCATGTAGTCGGCGGCATCGCCGAGGGCGACGGGAGCGACGTTCATCTGCTCGTAGGACTCGTTGTCCATGAACACGTACTCATCGCCGTCTTTGTAGAGAAACTGCATCTCGCGCTTGTCGACGATGGCCTGCTCGACGCGGATGCCGGCGTTGAACGTGCGCTCGAGCACGGCACCCGAGCGGGCGTTTCGGAGCTTGGTACGGACGAAGGCGCCACCCTTGCCGGGCTTCACGTGCTGGAACTCGACGACGGTGAACAGGCCGTTGTCGAGCTCGAGGGTGATGCCGTTCTTCAGGTCGTTCGTGGTGATCGCAGGCATGACAGATCCTTGGGCGTCTTGGTCAGGGGGCGGCAACCGTCGGGCGTCACGAGCAACGTGTCCTCGACGCGTACGCCACCGAGCCCGATACGGTACACCCCGGGCTCGACGGTGATCACGTTCCCTACCTGCAACGTGTCGACCGAGGCGCGGCCGAGCCAGGGGGCCTCGTGGATCTGCAGGCCGACGCCGTGACCGGTGCCGTGGGTGAACAGCTCGGCCAGGCCCCGGTCGGTGAGCGTGGCCAGGCAGCGCTCGTGCACCGCCTTGCCGGTGACGCCCGGCCCGACCGCGGCGACGCCGTCCGCCTGCGCGGCGGTGGCCGCCTCCAGCAGCTCGGCCTGCCAGCTGTCGGGTGAGAACCCGACGACCATCGTGCGCGTCATGTC
>JAYUAM010000585.1:0-1497 GCA_043741295.1 Acidimicrobiia bacterium | reverse complement strand
ACCGCTCTCGCCGAGCCCCGGCGAGCGCGGCATCGACGACGAACCGCCGTCCTGCGGCGTGCCCTTCGACTGCGGCCCGCCGCGCGGTGGCGTCGTGTTGAGCGGCGCCATCCGGGAGTTCGGGTCGCCGCGCAGCGCGAAGTCGACCACGCCCCGGAACACCTCGGTGAACACGCCGTCGAACACCGTCAGCTGATCGCGGTTCGTCACGAGCGTGGCCCGGGCGATCCAGTACAGCTCCTGGGTGCGCGTCGGGGCGGCGAGCACCAGCGTCCGCGCGAACCACCCGCTGCGCTCCGGCGTCACCGGCACCCCCGCGTCGTGCAACCGCCTGCCGAAGGTCGCAGCGACCGCCGCAAGATCGACCGTGCTCGACGTGGCGCTCACGGCCGGAGCCTACGAGCTGATCCGGGCCCACCGCCCCGTCGATGCCGGTCATCAGTACACAACAGGCCCTGCTGGGCGCCCGCACCTGCCAGATGTCGCCTGGCTCGCGCCGTCCGACGTCGAGGCGATACGTGTTCGAGCCTCACGACGGTCACGTTCTCGGCACCGATCGTTGCGGAATGCGCGACGATCGGTGCCGAGATCCAGTGGCTCCGGGGCAACCGCCCGCGCGAATGACGGCGACCCCTCACGACGGCTCAGGCACCGGCGACCCAGGCGAGGCCGCGCTCGGTGACGAGGTCGGTGTCCTCGCGGTACTTGAGCACCGAGCCCAGCGTGCGGGCGACGGCATCGACGTCGAGGTCGGCGAACCCGAGCAGCGTCAACGCGTTGACCCACCCGATCGCCTCGGCGATGCCGGGCGGCTTCTGCAGATCGAGGGTTCGCAACCGGGCCACCGCACCGGCGACGTGCTCGGCGAGCGTGGTCGACGAGGACGGCACGCGCGTGCGGATGATCGCCACCGCCCGCTCGATCGCGGGATAGTCGATCCAGTGGTAGAGGCAGCGACGCTTCAGCGCGTCGTGCAGGTCACGCGTGCGGTTCGAGGTGAGCACGACCACCGGCGGATGCACGGCCCGGATCGTGCCGAGCTCGGGAATCGTCACCGACGATTCGGCGAGCAGCTCGAACAGGAACGCCTCGAACTCGTCGTCGGACCGGTCGACCTCGTCGATCAGCAAGACGACGGGGCGCGGCCCGGGGTGCTGCACCGCCCTGAGCAGCGGGCGGGCGACGAGGTACTCGGGACCGAAGAGATCGTCCTCGCCGAGCGCCGCTCCGCTCGCCTCGGCCACGCGGATGCCGAGCAGCTGACGCGGGTAGTTCCACTCGTACAGCGCCTCGGCGGCGTCGATGCCCTCATAGCACTGCAGGCGCACGAGCGGGGTGTCGAGCACGGCCGCCAGCGCCTTGGCCGCCTCGGTCTTGCCGACGCCGGCCTCGCCCTCGAGCAGGAGCGGGCGGTGCAGGCGCATGGCGAGGAAGATCGCCGTCGCCAACCCGTGGTCCGGCAGGTAGTCGTGCGCGCTGAGCGCGCTCGACACGGCG
>JAYUAM010000584.1:0-1498 GCA_043741295.1 Acidimicrobiia bacterium | reverse complement strand
CACCGGCGTCGTCTTCGAGCACGATCCACGTGTGCTCGTCGTCCATCGGCGCAAGGATCGAGCTGTCGTCCGAGCCGTCCGACAACCCCGCCTCGTCGGAGAGGGCGTGCACGGCGGTTGCGTCGGCCTGCGTCGCGAGACGGATGGCGTGGGTGCTCACCGCGGTACCCCGGCGAGCGCGATCGTCACTGGCAGCGAGCGTGGTCCGCGCAGGGTGAACGATCGGTTCCAGGTCGCCCGGTGGAGGTCGACGGTGTAGTCGCCGAGGCGGTCGAGGAGGGGCGGCAGGGCGAGTTGGAGCTGCATGCGGGCGAGGGCGGCGCCGAGGCAGTGGTGCGCTCCGAACCCGAACGTGATCGGCTTCGGGTCGAGTCGGTCGAGCCGCAACTCGTCGGCGTCGGCCCAGCGTCGTTTGTCCCGGTTCGCAGCGCCGAGCATCAGCGCGATGTTCTCGCCCTTGCGGATCGTCACGTCGCCGATCGTCAGGTCCGCAGTCGCCTGCCGTGCGGTCACCTGGGCGGAGGAGTCGAAGCGGAGCAACTCTTCGACCGCGTTG
Organism: Acidimicrobiia bacterium; assembly: GCA_043741295.1. Classification (GTDB taxonomy): domain Bacteria; phylum Actinomycetota; class Acidimicrobiia; order Acidimicrobiales; family Ilumatobacteraceae; genus JAYUAM01. The sequence continues at coordinate 942 of JAYUAM010000584.1, read as the reverse complement.
CCGATGAGGTCCGGGCGGTGGCGAAGCAGCTCACGTTGATCGGTGAACCGGGCGAGAGCAACGAGCGCGTTGCCGAGCATTCCGGTCACCGTCTCGTGCCCGGCGAAGAGCAGGAACGCGATCATCGCCACGATCTCGTCGCGGTCGAGGACGGGGCCCTCACCGTGATCGGCGGCGAGCGCCGAGACGAGATCGTTCCCGGGATCGCGTCGACGGTGGTCGACGATGGACGTGAAGTAGTCGTCCAGCTCGGCGAAGCGTGCGCTCATCGAAACGGGGTCGAACGGGTTCATGGGGTCGAGCATGCCGCCGAGCTCCCGGGAGGCGTCCACGAGCCAGGCGCGGTCGTCGCTCGGCAGCCCGAGCAGTTCGGCGATCGCCTGGATGGGCAGCTGATTCGTGAAGGTCCTCACCACATCGATCTCGCCCGACGTGGGAAGCGCTGACAGCAGCTCGTCGACGACGTTGGCGAGAAGCGGCTCGTAGTCCGCGATCTGTCTCGGCGTGAACGCCCGGCTGACGCTGGCGCGCAGCCGGGTGTGGTCGGGCGGATCGTTGGTGACCAGCCATCGAGAGAAGTTCAGACGGGCAGACGGCGACAGCCTCTTGTAGCGCCGCGTGGACAGCAACAGATCGCCGATCGGCGACGTGGCCGTGTCGGGCGACCGGAGCACGTCGTGGACCTCGTCGTAGCCGAAGACGAACCACTGGCGGTAGGTGCGGTTGTAGACGACCGGGCCGGCGGACCTCATCCGCTCGTACATCGGGTACGGGTAGGTGAACCGTTCTTCGGCGAACGGGTTCCCCCACGCGGTGAACCGGAACATCGTCGCCGCCAGGCGTGGCCGGTTCCCGATCGCCGCCACGGTCGACAGCGCGAGTTGCTCAACGCCCATGGAGCTGCCGTCCCGGTGGCACCGGACGATCCTTCCACGTTGGGCG
>JAYUAM010000583.1:0-1500 GCA_043741295.1 Acidimicrobiia bacterium | reverse complement strand
TCGCCGCGACGGTGCTCGACCTGACCTCGCCCGACCGGCTCTACCGCGCCTGGCGCGGCGAGCTGCAGGCCGCGGGGCGTGAGGCGCGGCGAGCCCGACTCGACGACCTCCACCTCGCGACGATGATCCCGCCGGACGAACGCGGTGCGCCGATCATCACGGTGCACGACGCAGCGAGCCACTCGCTGGCCTGGCTCGGTTCGGTGTTCGGTCAGCGCGTAGTGCCCGTCGGCGTCGACGCGTTCGGCCAGTCGGGCTCGATCGTCGAGCTCTACGAGCTGTTCGATCTGCTGCCCGGGCAGATCGCCAACGCCGCGCTGCTGCACCTCGCCTGAGCCCCGGCGTGAACGTGAACGGTCCGCCTGACCGTGTCCGCGTGACGGTGTCCGACTGACCGTCGTCCCGGCGACGGGCGTAGCGTCGGCAACCGAACCGCCGAAAGGGGCACACCGTGACCTACACCCTTCCCGACCTCTCCTACGACCCGGGCGCGCTGGAACCGCACCTCAGCGCACACATCGTCGAGCTGCACCACGGCAAGCACCACGCCAGCTACGTGGCCGCCACCAACGCGACGCTCGACAAGCTCGCCGCCGCCCGCGCCGAGGACCGCTGGGACACGATCGTCGGGCTCGAGAAGAGCCTCGCCTTCAACCTCGGCGGCCACGTGCTGCACAGCATGTACTGGACGAACCTGTCGCCGGACGGGGGCGGCGAGCCGACCGGCGCGCTCGCCGAGGCGATCGGCACGTCCTTCGGCTCGTTCGCTGCGTTCAAGGCGCAGTTCACCCAGGCGACCACCACCGTGCAGGGCTCGGGTTGGGGGCTGCTCACCTACGAGCCGCTCGGCGGCGGGCTGATCATCGAGCAGCTCGAGGTGCACCACGAGTCGACCGTGCTCGGCGGCGTGCCGATCCTGGCGATCGACGCGTGGGAGCACGCGTACTATCTGCAGTACGAGAACCGCCGGCCCGACTACGTGACGGCGATCTGGAACCTCATCGACTGGAGCGACGTCGGCCGCCGCTACCAGCAGGCCGTCCGCTAGCGCCATCGGCGCCCCGCGTCTGCGACTGGTGCGAGCCGGGCCCGCGCCCGGTTCCGGCCGACGACGGCGCAGTGGACGACGAGCGACCCGACGACGAACCGTCGGACGACGGACGGCCTGACGACGAACGACCGCCACCAGCCGGACGACCGCGATCCGAGGACGAGCGACCGGCACCCGCCGGGCGACCGCTCGACGCCGGGCGACCACCGCCGGACGACGGACCGCGACCCGCGCTCAACTCGTAACGGACACCGCCGCCGTTCAGCACGTCGGACGCGTCGGTGGCACCGGCCGGCAGCTGCGACCACGTCGCCGTGATGTCGGCACGCCGCAAAAGGTCGCGCACCTCATGCACCTGATCGGTGGTGGCGATGGTGAGCACGGTGCCGGTCGCGCCGGCGCGCGCCGTGCGACCCGAGCGGTGCACGTAGGCCTTGTGCTCCATCGGC
>JAYUAM010000582.1:0-1501 GCA_043741295.1 Acidimicrobiia bacterium | reverse complement strand
AGTGGAGATCGTACTGATTCGTCATGGGCAACCCGAGTGGGCGCGCGACGGGTTGCGCGTCGGCAATCCCCCGCTCACCGAGCTCGGCCACCGCCAGGCCGAGCGGCTCGCCGAGGCGTACGCCGACCTCGTTCCGACGCACGTCGCCGTTTCGCCGCTGCGACGCACGCGTGAGACGGCCGCACCGCTGCTCGGGCGGCTCGGTCTCAGCCTTGGCGAACACATCGAGCCGTGGTTGGAGGAGATCCGCGATCCCGATTGGCACGGTCGACCCGACGCCGAGGCCGTGGCCGTCTTCGAAGCCGCCGACCGCATGCCGGCGGCCGACCGGTGGAACGGCCTCCCGGGCGGCGAACCACCACGGGACTTCGTCGGGCGCGTCGCCGCCGGGGCCACCCACTGGCTGGCGCGCCACGGCGTGCGTGCCGCCCCCGGCGACCTGCCCACGTGGGAGATCGACGACCTCGACCAGCGCCTGGTGATCGTGGCCCACGGCGGCACGAACGGCGTACTCATCTGCCACCTGCTCGGTGTTCCGCCGACACCGTGGGAATGGCAGCGCTTCTCGCACCGACACACCGGGGTGAGCCGGTTCGAGAGCTTCCCGGTCGGCGATCACTTCGCCTTCACGCTCGCCGAGCTCTCGAACGTCGAGCACCTGGCCGCCGGTCAGCGCACGGGCTGAGGCGTCGGGCCGCCGCGCGCGGCCGACGAGTAGTGGTCTACGGGAAGCGGGCTCCGAGCCACTCGGCCACCGTGGCCATCGCTTCTTGGCGATGGCCTTCGAGGTAGTGCGGGGCGCCGCGCATCTCGACGTAGGTCTTGTCGCGCGCACCCGACGCGTCGGCGATCGCCTTCGCCTGCGCGATGCGGATCTCCGTGTCGGCCGTCGGGTGCACGAGCAGCGTCGGCACGGTCACGAGCGGCATCGTGTCGGCCAGGCGGGCCCGGCTCGAACGGCCCGACCACGTGCTCAGCCAGCCGCGCGCAGTCATCGTGCGGGCCAGACCGCCCCGCCCGTAGTTGGCGTCGAGCGGGTCGGGGAACGCGAACAGAGAACCCATCGGTCGGTCGTCGGGGTCGATCGTGAGATCGAGGTAGGCCGGGTCGGCGAGCGTGCGATAGATGACGAGGTAGCGCGAGAAGACCGCGCGGGCCCGCAGGTCGCGCCAACGTGACGGGTCGACGGACTTGTCGACCGCCCGCACGTCTTCGCGCGCGGTCTCGGCATCGGCCAACGACTGCTCGGCTACCGCGTCGATGCGGGCGACGCGAGCGAGTTGCGCGGCCCGATACCGCACGAGCCAGTCCCGGTCGTAGCGGCACGGCTCGGGCCACGGTCGCCACCCGTTGTCGGGGTCGTACATGTCCAGTTCGGGCACGCGGCTGAACGGATCGGCCTCGTCGGCCACCGACGGGTCGATGATCTGGTTCATGAACACGCCCTCGCCGGGATGGGCAGCCATGCCGATCCAACCGTCTCCGAGGCCGAGCTCGGCAT
>JAYUAM010000581.1:0-1502 GCA_043741295.1 Acidimicrobiia bacterium | reverse complement strand
CGAAGACGACGCGGTGGGCGTTGTTCACCGTGTTGTCGGACACGTCGTAGGCGGGGGCGACCTCGACGACGTCCATCGCCACGAGGTTCGCCGAGCGGGCCAGTCGACGGACTGTGCGCAGCAGGTCGACGGGGGTCATCCCGCCGGGCTCCGGCGTGCCAGTGCCGGGCGCGAACCCGGGGTCGAGCACATCGATGTCGACCGAGAGGTAGAGGTGGTCGGCACCGTCGAGCGCCTCGGCGACGGCGTCCTCGATCACGGCGTGGATGCCGCGCTCCCAGATCTCGTTCATCAGGTGCCAGCGCATGCCCTGCGCCTGCATCCACTCGAACGTGTCCTGCGGCGGCCAGTACCCGCGCAGCCCGACCTGCACGAAGTTCCGCCCGAGCACGGCACCCGATTCGATCAGCCGGCGCATCGGCGTGCCGTGGCTGGCGAGGTTGCCGTCGACGATGTCGGCGGTGTCGGCGTGGGCGTCGAAGTGGACGATGCCGACGTTGCCCCAGCCGCGGTGATCGGCGACGGCCGTGGCCGCCGGCCAGGTGATCGAGTGGTCGCCGCCGAGGATCACCGGGATGATGCCGCGACTCGCCACCTCGGCGACCTTCGTCTTGATGTTGGCGTGGCCGACCTCGGGCTGGCCGTTCGGGCAGTGGGCGTCGCCGTAGTCGACGACCTCGACCCAGTCGAAGATCTCGATGCCGAGATCCAGATGGTAGGTGCCGGGTTCGTAGGCGTTCGAACGGATGGCACGCGGGCCGAACCGGGCGCCAGCGCGGTTCGTGGTGTGCAGGTCGAACGGCGCGCCGACGATGGCGACATCGGGCTGCCACTCGTCGAGCTGTTCGGGGTCGGTGAGGAACGGGCGCTGCCCGAACGTCGCCAGCCCTCCGTAGGCGTAGCCGAGGTCGAGCTGCTCACGCATCCCCGGCGAGAGCTCGCGCCGGGGAGCCGGCCCGGTCATGACGTCCCGGTCATGAGTGGTCGGTCATTACTTGTCGCCCGCCACGCCGTCGGCGGCCTCGTCGTCATCTGTGTCGCCCGCGTCGGCCTCGTCATCGTCGGCGGCCGATGCGGGCGCGTGCCCGTCCTCGTCGCCCTCGTCGTGAGTGCGATGGTCGTGGCCGTGCTCGACGACGTCGTCGGGATCGTCATCCTCGATGGCGTCGAGGAAGGCGTCGACGTCGTCCTCCTCGCCACCGACGAGCCAGATCACCGGGCCGGGGTTGCCCTCGGCATCGTCGTCCCAGGGGAGCACACCGTCGACGCCGTAGCGGTCGACCGAGATGTGGTCCTCGTCCTCCACCGGTGCCACGACGGCGAGCTCCACCTCTGCGTCGGCGGGGTAGTCCTTGAGGATGTCGATGAGCTCGCGCACGTTCATGGGCGGGGCGCCTTTCTGGGGTCGACCCGGCGTGGATCGACGGGGTGGATCGTAGGGCGCGGGCCGCGGCCCGTCAGGATTCGCCGAGCCACGCCGGCGACTGCTCGAGCAGGTACAG
>JAYUAM010000580.1:0-3851 GCA_043741295.1 Acidimicrobiia bacterium | reverse complement strand
TGCTGTTCCCGTCGATGCTCGGCGGCTTCATGCTTCTGTTCGCCAACGCCTTCAGCGCCTACGCCACGGCCTACGCCCTGAACCCCGGCGCCAACCTGGTGCCGGTGAAGATCTCGTTCTACCTGCAGGGCGACGTGTCCGATTCGTCGCCGATGCCGTTCGCCCTCGCCACCTGGATGGTGATCATCATGGTCGTGTCGATGGGCACCTACTTCTGGTTGCGCAAGCGCGCCGAACGGTGGCAGTCGTGAGGACCTCCCGTCTACGCCGGCTGGCACGGCTCGGTCCGAACCTGCTGCTGATCGCCGCCGCCGTCTACTTCCTGCTCCCCTTCGTGTCGATGCTGCGCTTCGCGATGCAGCGCGTGCCGATGGTCGACCTCGGCTGGCACACCCTGTTCAAGCGCTGGACGGTGTCGACGCTGAGCGAGGCGTTCCGTACGGCCGGGTTCGGCGCCGCGCTGACGCTCAGCCTGAAGCTCGCCCTCGGCACCGTGCTCGGGACGTTGGTGCTGCTCGTGCCCACGGCGCTCTACGTGCGGCTGAAGCTGCCCGAAGCCAGGTCGTTCGTCGAGCTGCTCAGCGTGCTGCCCTACGTCGTGCCGCCGATCGCCATCGTCGCCGGGGTGGCCGCCTTCTTCCGGCCGAACGCCAAGTGGTTCCTGAACTCGCCGTACTCGCTGATCCCCTTCTACATCACCCTCGCGCTGCCGTTCACCTATCGCGCGCTGGACGCCGGCATCCGCGCCATCGACGTGCGCACGCTGGTCGATGCGTCCCGCAGCCTCGGCGCCGGGTGGGGCACCACGTTGTTCCGGGCACTGCTCCCCAACCTGATGAGCGCCGTGGTTTCGTCGTCGTTCCTCACCGCGGCCGTGGTGCTCGGCGAGTTCACGATCGCCAACAACCTGCTGCGCGAGACGTTCCCGGTGTTCAGCTTGAAGGTGTATCAGGACAGCCCGCTCGGCGGCCTGGCACTCGCCTTCATGACCCTCGTCGGGTCCACCGCCCTGCTCGGGCTGATGATGTTGCTCCTTCGCCACTGGACCAAGCGCGACGGCACCGATGCCGTCGCCGACCTCGCCGCCGTCGCCGTCGATTCCGCGCCGGGCCGGCACCCCTACTCCTAGCCAGCCGAGGACATCGCCATGGGTGCGCTCACCTTCTCCGGAATCCGAAAGACGTTCGGCACGAACGTCGCCCTAGAGAGCCTCGACCTCGAGGTGCGCGAGGGCGAGCTGATCAGCCTGCTCGGCCCGTCGGGCTGCGGGAAGACGACGGCGCTCCGCATCGCCGCCGGTTTCGAACCGGCGGACACCGGCACCATCTCGGTGAGCGGGGCCGACATCACCGACGTACCCGCCCACAAGCGGAACATGGGGATGGTCTTCCAGAGCTACAGCCTGTTCCCGAACCTGAACGTGAGCGACAACGTCGACTACGGGTTGCGCACCCGCAAGGTCGACAAGTCCGAGCGGCGGCGCCGCGTCGCCGAGGCGCTGGAGCTCGTGGAACTGGGCCGCTTCGCTGGGCGCTACCCACACCAGCTCTCGGGTGGCCAGCAACAGCGCGTGGCCCTCGCCCGGGCGCTGGCCGTGCGACCCCAAGTGCTGCTGCTCGACGAGCCGCTCAGCGCGCTCGACGCCAAGGTGCGCGCTCAGCTGCGCGACGAGATCCGCCGCATCCAGACCGAGGTCGGCATCACGACCTTGTTCGTCACCCATGATCAGGAGGAGGCGCTGAGCATCTCCGACCGCATCGGCGTGATGTCGAACGGCCAGCTCGAGCAGCTCGCCACGCCGCGCGAGGTCTACCGCCATCCGTCGAACGCATTCGTCGCCCGGTTCGTCGGGTCGATGAACGAGCTACCGGCGAGGGTGCTCGGTGCCGACGCGGTCGGTCTCGGCGATCTCGTGCTGCCCACCGCGGCGGGCGCCTCGATGACGAACGGCGACGCCGTGCTGCTCCTCGTGCGGCCAGAGGACGTCAGCGTGCAGTTGCCGCCAACGTCTGGCGCGCCGTCGGTCGACGGGGCGACGACCGGGCTGCCGGGCACCGTCGCCACGATCACGTTCCAGGGGCCGACAACGGTGATCGGGGTGCGTCTCGACCGCTTCGACCGGTTGGTGGCGGCCGAGATGAACAGCGCCGTCGCTCCGACCGTCGCACCTGGCGAGCGGGTCGGTGTCACGGTCGACGCCACCCGGGCCGTCTGTGAACGGGCACCGATCTCGCTGGCGCCCCAGCCCGCCTGATCAGCCAGCCCGATCAGGCGGCGTCGTCGTACTCGACGAGCACGACACCGAGCGCGGTCAGCGCGTCGAGCTCGTCCTCGAAGATGTGGCTGTTCGCTTCGTAGAGCAGATGCGCCTGGCGCCGATACTCGGCAAGGCGATCACCCACGAGCCAGCGGCCCGTTTCCGGGTCACACAACGTCGTACGGACCATCGCTGTCTCCTTTCTTCAGAAGAGACCGTCGAGAACGCTGCAAGATACGTTCCGTTGTCCTCGGTCAGCCTCAAGATCGGCTCGGGGGAGCCTGACCTTGAGGCGGGTGGCGACTCTTTTTGCGAATCTGGTCCGTCGCCGCGCAGGCACCTGGACCGCGACACCGTGACCCGACCTAACGTCGGTCCTGACGAGGGGTGGCGATGGACTTCGGAATCGACGACGAGCACGAGGCGATGCGCACGGAGGTGCGCCGCCTGTGCGACAAGTTCGGCAACGAGTACTGGCGTGGACTCGAACCCGACCGTTACCCCGAGGAGTTCGTCACGGAGCTGACACGCCAGGGGTACCTGGGCGCGTTGATCCCCGAGGAGTACGGCGGCGGCGGACTGCCCCTGGCCGGCGCCTGCGTGATCATGGAGGAGATCGCCGCGTCGGGCGGAAACCCGGCGGCCTGCCACGCGCAGATGTACATCATGGGCACCGTCCTGCGTCACGGTACCGAAGCGCAGAAGCAGAAGTACCTGCCGGCCATCGCCGCCGGTGACCTCCGGCTCCAAGCGTTCGGCGTCACCGAGCCTGGCGCCGGAAGCGAGACAGCCCGCATCCGTACACGGGCCGAACGAACCGACGACGGCTGGCTCGTGAACGGCCAGAAGATCTGGACCTCGCGCGCGCTGTACAGCGACCTCATGCTCCTGCTCGCCCGCACCACGGCCTACGAGGACGTCGTGAAGAAGTCGGACGGCATGTCGGTGTTCCTGCTCGACCTGCGCGAGGCCAAGGGCGTCACGATCCGACCAATTCCAACGATGATGAATCACAACACCACCGAGGTGTTCTTCGACGACGTGCTCCTCCCCCACGACGCGCTCGTCGGCACCGAGGGCATGGGGTTCCGGCACATCCTCGACGGGATGAACGCCGAACGCATCCTCATCGCATCCGAGTGCATCGGCGACGGTCGCTTCTTCCTCGACCGGGCCGTGCAGTACGCCAACACGCGCCACGTGTTCGGTCGCCCGATCGGGGCCAACCAGGGCGTGCAGTTCCCTCTGGCCCGCGCCTACGCCGCCCTCGCCGGCGCCGACCTGATGCGCAAGAAGGCTGCCGCCCTGTTCGACGCCGGCAAGCCGTGCGGGGCAGAGGCGAACCTCGCCAAGATGATGGCATCGGAGGCATCGTGGGCAGCGGCCAACGCCTGCGTCGACACCCACGGCGGGTTCGGATTCGCCAGCGAGTACGACATCGAGCGCAAGTTCCGCGAGACCCGGCTGTACCAAGTGGCGCCCGTGAACAACAACCTCGTGCTCGCCTACGTCGGCCAGCACGTGCTCGGCCTGCCGCGCAGCTACTGAACCAGCCTGCGTGACCGTACAGCGTGACCGTCGCGTGATCACGGCG
>JAYUAM010000579.1:0-1504 GCA_043741295.1 Acidimicrobiia bacterium | reverse complement strand
CACGACGCAGTGGTACGTCGTCGGTCCGGTGAAGGTCATCTCGACGACCGGCGGGCCCGATTGGTTGACGGTCACGCTGTAGCCGGCCGCCACCTTTGTAGTGCCGGCGGTGAGCCGCACCGTGTTGTCAGCCGGGCAGGTGCGCACCATGAAACTGTTCGGCCCGGCGGCGAAGCTCGCCGGTAAGCACACGTCGGCCGTGGTCGTCGGCACCACGATCGCCGTCGACGCAGTCGCCGCAGTTGACGCGGGAACGCCGGTGGCCGCCGTCGATGCGTCGGGTGCGAACGGCACTGACGGGACGATCGCCGTCGTGGCTGACGTCCCCTTGCTCGCCACGCCCGGATCGAGCTTCTCGCCGAGCCGACTTCGCCACTCCCGATCGGAGACGACGCGCAGCCGGGCGACCGCCGCCAGGACGCCGGCCCGAGGGAGGTTGTAGGCGTGCACCGTTACGACGGCGTCACCGGCCGCGAACACCACCCGCGTCTGGTTCGGATCGAGAGACACGTTCGCGAGATCGCCGCCGGGTCCAACGAACACCGGACGACGGCCGGCCGTGCCCGCTTCGAGCCCCGAGACCTCGGCCAGACGCTTCGCGGTCGGCGGGGCGGGCGCGACGTCGATGTCGAACTCGGCGGTAGCCTCACCGGTCGGCTCGACCCGGTAGGTGACCGAGTATCCGCCCGCCGGCCGCAACTCACTCTCGGTTCCCTCGTAGACAACCACGAGGCCCGATGGCACGAGGCCCAAGGTGATCGGCGGCGGCGGCCCCGCCACCACGGATCCGGCGAGCCGGACGCTCTCCGCGATAGAGCGGACGAACTCGTGGTCCGCCATCCTCGGTCCCCATGCCATCAGCTGAAAGGTCACGGCGCCGTCGTTCCACAGGAGGTTGGAGCCGCCAGGAAGGTCAGGTTGGAACGCGGCAGGCCGGCCGTTCACCGTCGTCGGGTCGGCCGGCTTGAAGATCGCTCCGGTGCCCGGCCAGGCCTCGATCTGCACGGACTCCAGGTCGCTGCCCGTCGATCGCAGGCCGACCACGTAGCGATCGGAAATGCCGCCGGGGAGGTTGTCGTAGGCGGCGTTGAGCACCATGCCGGCCGGCGGATCGTCGAGCACGAAGCGCGGCAGTACGTCGGACGGACCGGTGACCGGACCGTCGGCCGACTGACGGATCGACACGGTGGCCACCAACGTGGCGAGGGCCACACATGCGGCGAGGGCGACGGCGAGCGCCAGACGGCGACGGCGCGGCGACCGCGGCGACCCGGTGAGATCGACGACTACCGACTCATCGTCCGCGACGCGCGCGTCGGCCAGATCGCCGCCGACGAGGTCGGGCTCGCGCGGTCGAAGCTGCGCCGCCAGCGTCGCCCACGCGGCGTCGGCGTCGCTCACTTCGGGGTCGACGGCGTGGAGCGCGTCGCGGACGAGGCGAGGACGGTGTTCAAGGAACACAGCCCGATAGTCGTCGGCCGAGCGAAGCGGGGCGGCTGCCGGA
>JAYUAM010000578.1:0-1504 GCA_043741295.1 Acidimicrobiia bacterium | reverse complement strand
GGCGCAGGCCCTCGACCGCGGTCTCCAAGTACACCTCGGCGCCGGCCTGGCGCGCGCAGATGGTGTAGGCGTGGGTGACGCCGTAGGGATCGACGCTGCCCTCGTCGGGGTCGTAGAGCGCGCCGAGAAAGAACGACTCGTCCATCAACGGGTTGAGCTCCTTGGCCTCCTTCATCGAGAGCAGCTCCATCTCCATCCCGAGGTAGCGGCCGCGGGCGAGCGCCATGCGCAGCCAGTCCATGCGCTCGGGCGTGTCGGCGAGCATCAGGCCACCGGGCAGGTGGATCGAGCAGTTCTGCCCCGACCGCTCCTCGATCGTCTTGTAGAGGTTCACCGTGTACTGCTGGAGCCGCGCGACGTTCGGGTCGCCGTTGAGCGTGTGCATGCCACCGGCTGCGTGCCACGTGGACCCGGCCGTGAGCTGCTTGCGCTCGACGAGCACGACGTCGTGCCACCCCGCTTCGGTGAGGTGGTAGAGCACGCTGGCGCCCACCACGCCTCCCCCGATCACCACGACCTGGGCCGATGACTTCACTGTTGCGTCTCCCGTTTGCTGGTAGGTGGGGCGGTGATGCGAGGGTCTGCTGCGAGGTCTGCGGGGTCCGAGGGGGCTGAGGCCTGAGGGGCTGAGGCGGAGCTCGACTCCGTGAGCCGTGCGTCGTCCGCAGGTGGTGGCTAGTAGTCAGTGGCGACGCCGCCCTCGGCGACGCGTCGGGCGACGAACGCTTCTAGCTCCTCGCGCACGGCGTCGTCCATCGGGGGCGTTTCGTACGAGGCGAGGAAGTCGGTGACGAGCTGCGCGGCCTTGGCCGGCGCCTCGGGCTTGCCGGCGTCCTGCCACGACTCGTAGTTGCGCCAGTCCGAGATCATCGGGCGGTGGAACGCCGTGCGGTAGCGGTCCTGCGTGTGCTGCGTGCCGAAGAAGTGGCCGCCGGGGCCGACATCCCTGATCGCCTCGAACCCGAGCGTGCCCTCGTCGACGACGACCGGGTCGAGCATCGCCGCCACCATCCCCAGCAGCTCGGCGTCGAGCACGAACTTGGCGATGGACGCGTGCAGGCCGCCCTCCATCCACCCGGCGCCGTGCATGAGCATGTTCACGCCGCCCATCACCGCGCCCCACAGCGAGAACACCGATTCGTAGGCGGCCTGGGCGTCGAGGGCGTTGGCGGCGTTGGCGTTCGACGAGCGGTACGGCACGTGGTAGCGGCGGGCGAGCTGGCCGCCCATCATCGCCGTACGCACGTACTCGGGTGTGCCGAACGCCGGCGCGCCCGACTGCATGTCGACGTTCGACGTGAACCCGCCGTACACGACGGGCGCACCCTTGCGCACGACCTGCGTGAAGACCATGCCGGCGAGCGCTTCGGCGTTCTGCTGCGACACCGCGCCGGCCAGGGTCACCGGCGCCATCGCACCTGAGAGCGTGAACGGCGTCATCACGATCACCTGGTTGCGCGACGACAGCTCGATGATGCCCTGCAGCATCGGCGTGTCGAGCCGC
>JAYUAM010000577.1:0-3855 GCA_043741295.1 Acidimicrobiia bacterium | reverse complement strand
GCTCGGACATGCCGGCCGCCACGCAGAAGCGCTACAGCGGCCAGGGGGCGATCATCGAGTTCGTGGCCGACGAGCGCATCGTGTCGTGGGACAACGCCCGCCTGATGCCCGCCAGTGGCTCGGCCTGACCGCCGACGCGGCCGTCGTCCGGACCCCGAAGGCTGCACCGACCGTCAGGGCGCAGCGGGCCCGTCGAAGAGCTTCTGCACCGCGTGCTGGCTCACCTTCATCGACGGCGTGCGAGGGAGCGCATCGACGATCTGCACCGCGACGGGAACCTCGTAGCCCGACAGCCGCTCGCGTGACCACGCCACGAGCTCGTCGGCGGTGAGCGTGGTACCGGCGCGCAGCTCGATGGCGACCACGGGAACCTGACCGAGGCGTTCATCGGGCCGTCCGATGACACAGGCATCGAGCACGGCGGGGTGTCGGCGGAGCGTCTCGGTCACGTGACCGGTCACCACCTTGAACCCGCCACGGATGATGACGTCGTCGGCGCGCCCCTCGATCCAGACGAACCGGTCGTCGTCCATGCGGGCGAGATCGGTCGTGCGCAGCCAACCGTCGTGCGCGAGTTGAGGTCCGCGCACTTCGAGCAAACCGACCGCGCCGTTCGCCAGCGGAGCACCCGTCTCCTGGTCGACGATGCGCACGTCGATGCCGGGGTTGGGCCGTCCCACGCTTCCCGGCTTGTCCGCACCGAACCGTCGCCAGTCGCGGATCGTCCAACCGGCGACTCCGCCGGCGAACTCGGTGGCGCCGTACACGACGAGCACCGGGATCCCGAACCGTTGCTCGAACCGGTGGGCGGTCTCGGCGGCGAGCGGCGCAGTGCCAGAGAACACGGCCTGCACGCCCTCGAGAGCATCGCCCGGCAGGTCGGAGTCGAGCACCATGCGCAACGCGCTCGGCACGAGGGACACCGCCTTCGGCCGGTGCTCGCGTACGAGCGCGGCCCAAGCCGGGACCGAGAACCGTTCGAGGAGGGCGATCCGGCGTCCGGCTACCACGTTGGTGATGAGCCCCCGCAGACCGCCGATGTGCAGCAGCGGGTTCCAGACGATGGCGACGCCGGAGGCCAGACGCGGTTCACGGTCCGCGCCGGACGAGCCATACTGCATAGTGCTGACGATCTCGTGCTCGAGGCTCTCGTAGAGCAGGTCGATGCGTTTGGGTGTGCCCGTCGTGCCGCTCGTGAGCATCTGCACGGCGACGCCCGGGCGCGTCGTGGGCGCGTCGGCGCGCCGCGGGCCGGCAGGGACGATTACCTCGGGCGCGGCGTCCGAGTCGTGCACGGCGAGGCCGAGCGATCCGGCGTCGCGCACGGCGGCCCGCAGTTCGTCGCCCCAGTCCGAGGGACAAGCGACGACGACCGGGAGGGCGAGCGCGCGGATCTCGGCGACGAGGGCCGCCAGCGGCACGGCGGAGCTGAGCGTCACCAGGCAGCGACCCGTACCGAGCACGCCCAGGATCGCCCCCGCAATCTCGGGCCGGTTCCGGACGACCACCCCGACGAGCGCTCCCGCACCGGGCTCGCCGGAACCGGGCTCGCCGGGCGACACCGTGGCGTCCAGGGTCTCGATCGCGCGCGAGATCTGACGCCACGGCCGCCACGCACCCTCGAACTGCATTGCCTGAGCGTCCGGGTCGATCGACGCGACAGCCCGCAACCGACTCGGCAGATCGATGCCGGCCGGTCGGGGCGGAAGCGACGCTGGATCAGTCACGGGGCAACGGTACGTTTCCGGCCGGATCGTGGTCGGGCGGGTCCGAGTGATGCGTCCAACTGTGGGGACAGAGGGTGGACTTACGGTGGGCCGGACACCGAAGTCCGACACAGGAGCGAGCATCACATGGGAGCACTCGACGGCCGCGTGGCCATCATCACCGGCGCGGGGCGCGGCCTCGGCCGCGAGCACGCCCTTCTGTTCGCACGCGAGGGGGCCAAGGTCGTCGTCAACGATCTCGGGGGGACCGCCGATGGCACTGGCGCCAACCGGTCGCCGGCAGAGGAGGTTGCCGCAGAGATTCTCGCGGCCGGAGGTGAGGCCGTCGCCAACCACGAAGACGTGGCCGACTGGGACGGATCGCGGCGTCTCGTGCAGGCGGCCGTAGAGACGTTCGGCGGCCTGGACGTTCTCGTGAACAACGCCGGAGTGCTCCGCGACAGGGTCGTCTTCAACATGACCGAACAGGAGTGGGACGTCGTCGTGCGCGTGCACCTGCGCGGCCACTTCCTGCCGACGAAGTGGGCGGCGAGCTACTGGCGGGAGCAGGCCAAGGCCGGCACGCCGGTGAAGGCCTCGATCGTGAACACGACATCGACCTCCGGCCTCATGAGCAACCCCGGTCAGACCAATTACGGCGCGGCCAAGTCGGGCATCGCCACCTTCACGGAGATCTGTCAGAAAGAGCTCGTCCGCTACGGCGTGCGCTGCAACGCCATCGCTCCCGCGGCGCGCACACGCCTCACCGCGACGATCCCGGGGAGCGAGGCCCGGAACGAGGAGCGGGCCAAGGAGGCCGAGGCCACCGGCTTCGACAAGTCCGACCCGGCCAACGTCTCGCCCTTCGTGGCGTACCTGGCGACCGTGGACTGCCCGATCGCCGGCAAGGTCTTCTTCGTGTACGGCGGCGCGATCCACCTCTTCCAGCCCTGGACCATCGTCGACACGCTGGAGCAGGACCGGCGGTGGAGCATCGCCGATCTGCAAAGCGCGGCCGACAAGTGGGGCGCCGTGACCTTCGACCAGAGCATCCCTTTGTGACTGGCCGGGCCGGGTCCGTCAGCTCGTCTGGGCCATGCGGTCGGCGGCCTGGCGGGCGGCGGCGAGGATGCCCTGGTAGCCGGTGCAACGGCAGAGGTTGCCGCTCAGAGCCTGCCTGAGATCCGCGTCGCTCGGATTCGGGTTCTCGTCGAGGTACGCCGTCATCGAGACCACGATGCCGGGCGTGCAGAAGCCGCACTGCAGAGCATGGTTGTCGCGCATCGCCTCCTGCACCGGGCTCAACCCTTCGTCCGGTGTAAGCCCTTCCACCGTGGTCACGCGCGTGCCGTCGGCCTGCACGGCGAAGACGAGGCACGATCGGGCGGCCGCGCCGTCGATCAGCACGGTGCACGCGCCGCACACGCCATGCTCGCAGCCGAGGTGGGTGCCGGTCAGGCGCTGGTCTTCGCGCAGGAAGTCGCCCAGGTGTGTCCTCGGCTCGGCGAAGGCCTGGACCGTCTCGCCGTTGACAATAATCGAAATGGGCTGCATCAGTAGAATCCTTTCTGTACTGCGCGCCGGACTGCGGTCGCATGCATGCGGCGGTTGACGGGGTCCTGGCCGGGCACCGCGAGGTCGAGGGCCGCGCTCACCGCGACCTCGCTTGCGGCGAGCACGCCGCGCTGCGCGATCTCGGCCGCCAGGCCGTCGAGCGATTGGGGCGCGCGGTCCAGCGCGCCCACCCACAGCCGCGCGAGCCTGCGCTCGGGGTCCATCAGCATGGCGGCGCTCGACTCGGGAAATTCGCCGGTCTTGCGGCAGAACTTCCAGTAGCCCCAGCGCGCGGCGGTGGAGAGCTTGGGCAGTTCCACCGCGACCACCAGCTCATCGTCGGCGAGCACCGTCGCGAAGGCGCCGGTCATGAATTGCGCGGCCGGAACGCTGCGCTCGCCGGCCGGTCCCGCGATGACGATCGTCGCAGCCAGCGCGGGCAGCGCCAGGGGCCAGTCCGCCGCCGGATCGGCATGCGCGAGGCTGCCACCTATGGTGCCGCGGTTGCGGATGGTGCGATAAGCGATGTTGCGCGCGACCTCGGACATCACCGTGCAGCCGATGAGCCTGGCGTCTTCGATGGCCGAATGCGTGA
>JAYUAM010000576.1:0-1508 GCA_043741295.1 Acidimicrobiia bacterium | reverse complement strand
GCTGGGCGGTGCGGACGGCGAGCCCGAAGGGGTCGGTGCGCTCCTCGCCGATCGGGCCGAGCACCCGGACGCCCCGACGGCGGGGCCGCACCTTGTAGCGCGCCTCGATCGCCTTGCCGCGCTCGAGGTGGGCGATGTCGATCGGGATGGCGTTGCGGTCGAGGGTGTCGACGATGCGAAGACCGCTCAGCGGCCCGCGTGATCGGATGCGCAGCACCACTTCGAGCTCGTCGCCGCGCTGCAGCATCCGGCGCGAGAGTCGGCGGCGGAGCTGGACCTTCGACGCGATGCGCGGCACCAGCCCGGCGACGATCAGCACCGCGAACGCGAGCCCGGCCAGCGCCACAAGTTCGCCGTAGTGCGACCACAGCCCAGCACCGACGAGAACGAGGGCTCCGGCGGCGAGCGCGACGCCGCTCTTGGTGAAGCGCGTGTTGCGCATCAGTCGCCGACGTTGGGCGAATCGTCCACCAGCTCCGCGTCCTCGGCGTTCATCTCGCGCTCGCGCACCCGGGGTACCGGGATCGTGTCGATGATGTTGACGAGCACGTCGGCCTCGGTGATCCCGTCCATCTCGGCCTCGGGCGTGACGGCCATGCGGTGGGCGAGCACCGGCACGGCGAGCAGCTTGATGTCGTCCGGGATGACGAAGTCACGTCCGTTGCTCACCGCCACGGCCCGGGCGACGGCGAGCAGCGTGAGGGTGCCACGCGTGCTCACGCCCAGGCGGAGGTCGCGGTTCTCGCGCGTGCGCATGACGATGTCGGCGACGTACTCGCGAAGCGCCGGACTGACCGTGGTCTTGCGCACCCAGCCGAGCACGGTGCCGAGGTGGTCGACGTCGAAGATCTGCTTCAACGTGGGGACGAGGTCCTGCTCGGGACGGGCCATGACCTCGAGCTCGGCCTCGCGGTCGGCGTAGCCGAGCGACAGCTTCATGGCGAACCGGTCGAGCTGGACCTCGGGCAGCGGGTAGGTGCCCTGGAAGTCGAGCGGGTTCTGCGTCGCCACCACCATGAACGGGCGGGGCACGACGAGCGGCGAGCCTTCGACGGTGACCTGGCGCTCCTCCATCACCTCGAGCAGCGCGGCCTGTGTCTTCGGCGACGCACGGTTGATCTCGTCGGCGACGAGGATGTTCGTGAACACCGGACCCTGCCGGAAGCTGAACTCGCCGGTCACGCTGTTGTACACGCTCACGCCGGTGATGTCGGAGGGCAGCAGGTCGGGCGTGAACTGGACACGCCGGGCGATGCCCCCGAACGAGGCGGCCATCGACTTCGCCAGGCTCGTCTTGCCCGTGCCGGGGCGATCCTCGACGAGCAGGTGGCCCTCGGCGAGCAGGCAGGCGATGGCGAGGCGCACCGGCTCGCTCTTGCCGCGCAGCACCTGCTCGATGTTCTCCTGCAGGCGGTTGAACGCCAACCAGGCGCGGTGGCTGTTGGAACGGGGCGGCTTGCTCACATGGTCACCGTGATCGTCAGGATGGCGGATGCGGAACCCCCACG
>JAYUAM010000575.1:0-1512 GCA_043741295.1 Acidimicrobiia bacterium | reverse complement strand
GCTGACGATGTCGAGCGCCGACTGGCCGCCGGCATGGCGCACATGGCGCGGCGGGCCGGGCCACCTCGCGGCGGCACGGCCGACGTCCTCGCCCGCGTGGCCACCCGACGCCGGGCTCGCCAACGACGGCAGGCCGTCGGAGCCAGCCTGGCCATCGTGATCGCCGCGGTCGCTGCCGTGACGGTGGTCAACCGGCTGGCGGACCGGCCCGGCACGGGGGCACTCGGGGCACCCGGCACGGCGACGGTTCCGCGACGTATCTCGATTCCGTCGAGCGCGCCGCGTCCGCCGTCGAGCGCGCCGGCATCGTCTACTTCGACGACCAGGGTCGAACGGTACGCCGTCGGTTTGGATCATCTCGTCGGGGTGCTCGACGCTGCGTGGACGTTGACGTCGGCCACCGCGTGGTCGGGTCTGCGCAGCGGTGGATGGCCGACGCCGTATCAACGCACGTCGACCTGGGCGAAGGGCGCCACCGGAACCTCGGGTAGCTACCTCGTGGTGCAGAGCGAGATCGCTCCGGCGTCGGTGCCGCTCGACGGGACGCAGGAGACGGTGCCGACCGCTGGAGGCCGCACCCTCACCGTGGCGACGGTGAACGGTGTCGTCACCGTGCTGTGGACCGAGCAGGTGGCCGACCGCGGGGTCTGGACGATGGTCGCTCGTGGCTGGAACGTCGATGCGTCGACCGTCGAAGCCGCGGTCGCCACCGCCACGTGGGACGACGTCGCCGAACGGTGGGCGCTGCCCGATCTGCCGAGCCCGTGGGCGCTGTTGCGCTGGCCGAACACCGCTGACCCGCGCGAGGTGGTGCTCACCTACGTCCGCAACACCGACGGCGCCGCGTTGCGGGTTGCGCTCGCCGAGACGCCGGCCCGATTCGGCGCCGACCTCGTGTCGCTGCTCACTCTGCCCGGCGCCGAGGGCACGGCGCAGGATGTGCGCGGTCACGTCGGGTACGCAGCGCGCTCTGGCCCGACCGAAGGCTGGCAGATCGCCTGGCCGGAATCGGATCTCCTCGTCGCCCGGGTGGAGGGGCCGCCGGGGATGGAGCTGAACTCGGTCCTCGGTCTGCTTGACGATGTTGTTCCGTCGTCGCTTGCGATTGCCGTCGGATCGTAACGAAGCCGGCGGAACCCGGACTGCGGCACGCGCCTCGTAGGGGACATGCGACCGCGATTCGCCTCCCCGATGTGCCTGACCGGTGTGCTGCTGTTGACGGCCAGTGCGTGTGCCTCATCGCTGACGACGACCCCGGTACCGCCTCGCGCGACCGGTCTGCCGACGACGACCGCGGCGCCTCCCCGCTCGACCGGTCTGCCGACGTCGACCGCGGCACCGCCGTCGACGACATCTGCTCCGAGCATCGTGACGGCCACGCCGTCGACCACGTCGCGCGACGCCGTCTCGACGGGCACCGCGCGACGGTGGCTGGAGTCGGTCGAGGCTCTCGTGCGCGACGCAAAGCCGACGCCGCCGGAGGCGGCCCGGCTCTACGCGTACGCCGCCACC
>JAYUAM010000574.1:0-1515 GCA_043741295.1 Acidimicrobiia bacterium | reverse complement strand
GCGCGGTCGTGCACCTCACGTACTGGCTCGACCTGTCGCAGGAGCAGGTCGCCCGTTCGCTCGGCCTGTCCCTGCGCACCGTCGAGCGCGAGCTCGCCGCTGCCCGCCGCCAACTGGAGGTCCAGCTCCGATGAACGATCAGCTCGACAGCGAGATCCGCGCTTTCCTCGCCAAGGTCCACGACGCCACGTCACTGCCTCCGCCTCCAGCCGAGGTCGTCGTGACGCGCTCGGTGTCCCGGGCCGACGACCGCCGCGCCCTGCTCCTCGTCACCGCGCTCGTCGCGGCGGTGATCACGCTCGCCGGACTGACGTTGGTGGTCCGCCACCGCCCGGCGCCCAACGGCCCGAACGCACCCACTGCGGTCTCCTCGACCGTCCTCGGGGTGCCGACATCGGGCGGCGTGCCGACGCCGAGCAGCGTCGCACCAGCACCGGTCCAGAGCGCGACGACGGGCGAGCCCACGACGGCCGCGACGACAATCGTGATCGCAGCGCCACAGGCGCCGACCGCCGCCGAGCCCGCTCCCGGCTCCTGCGCTGCGGCGGTGAGGTCGAGGCCTCCAACTCCCGAGTCGACGACATCGATCCCCGGCGATCGGCCCGAGGTCGCCCTCGTCGTCCCCGGTTGGCTACCGGACGGCTTCGTCCCGGTCGTACCGGGTTTCGCCGACTGGAGTCCCTTCGCTGTCCCACCCCCGGTCGTGCTGCTCCAGCGGCACGGTCAGGACGGTGCCTCGACCATCGTCCAGCTGAGCCTGCTGTCGTTGCCCACGCCGACACCGAGCGATGCGTCCGCGATGTCGGACGGGCTGATCGGGTGGACTTGCCATGAGAGCGGAGCGGCGAGTCAGCTGCTGGCGGAGGTCACAACTACGTCGGGCATCATTCGTATCCGCGCCTGGGCCGACACCTTGACCGGCGGAGACCTTGCCCAGTTGGCGGAGGCCGTGCTGTCCAAAGACCTGACCTGGGCGTCGGGCGGTCCGCCCGCTTCGTTCTCCGAGCTCTGGCGGTCGACCGCACCGACGTTCATGGTCGGGCAGAACTTCGAGCTGCCGAACACCCGGGCGCTCATCGGCATCGGTGCGGCGAACGGACCCGTGGTCGGGAACGACGGCGCAGTCGCAAGCATCGAGACGTTCATACTCGACGGAACGCCGGTGACAATGTTCGTGGGGTTCGGCGATCGACCGGCCTTCGCCGTGGTCTATCCGCGCCCGGACGGAACCTTCGTCGTGCTCAACACCAACGGCGTGAGGGGCGATGACGTGACCCACGTGCTCACGTCCCTACGGGCGGCGACCATCGCCGAACGAGCAGCGTTCGACAAAGCCATCGGCACGCCGACCAGCTGACGGGCCGGCGGCTGACGATGCACGGGGGTCAAAGGCTCGTGCCTGGCCGAACGTTGACGGGTTGCCTGCGATAGCGGCGGTCAACCCGTCAACGTTCGATCGATGTTGCGCCGGACCAGAACCGGCGAGCCCGCTGCCGCGCCGCGTCTGCTACGAGC
>JAYUAM010000573.1:0-1515 GCA_043741295.1 Acidimicrobiia bacterium | reverse complement strand
CGCACCTGCTCGCACGCCGACGCCGCGAACGCGACCGGCGCGACCAGCGCGACCGGCCTTCGGTCGGTGGGATCGATCGGGTGGCCGTCGTCGCGCATGCATGAGTGGTCGCCGCCCGACCGCCACTGGTTCCCGCCGACCCGAGATTGGGCAGAAATTGACGGCCGCCAGAGCGCAATCCGAGCCGTCGCGCCCGTCGAACGGCCAAGATGGCGCGGATGGACGAGCTGACCCGACTTGCCGTCACCGCCCAGAACGGTGACCGGACGAGCCTCGAGCGGTTCGTGCGCAGCGCGCAGGGCGACGTGTGGCGCCTGTGTCGGTACCTGTCCGACGAGCACGCCGCCGACGATCTCGCCCAGGAGGCGCTGATCCGCGCGCTGCGAGCGCTCCCGGCATTCCGGGCCGACTCGTCGGCCCGGACGTGGATCCTGTCGATCGCCCAGCGCACCTGCGCCGACGACGTGCGTCGACGTGCCCGCCGGCGCCGCCTCGCCGAGCGGCTGGTGAACAACGCAGCGGCCGCCCATGTCGACGATCACGCCGAGGCCCATGCGCTCGGGTCGCTCGTGCGGTTGCTTGACCTCGACCGGCGCGAAGCCTTCGTGCTCACCCAGGTCATCGGGCTCTCCTACGACGAGACGGCCGCCGTGCTCGGCTGCCCGATCGGCACGATCCGCTCCCGGGTCGCCCGGGCCCGCGCGCAGCTCATCGAGGCCGCTGGCGGCTCACCGGCCGCCACCGCCCACGGCTGACGCGACCCCGGACGGGCCCGGTCCCTGGGCCGGGCCAGCCTGGCCTGGCCCGGCCTCGGGGCGCGCTCCCGGACGGCATCCCAGCACGGGTGGGTCAGCGCAGCTCCCAGACCTGGCCGTCGGCGGTGTCGCGCACCTCGATGCCGGCGGCGGCCAGCCCGTCGCGCACGGCATCGGACGCGGCGAAGTCCTTGCGGGCCCGTGCTTCGGCCCGCTGGGCCAACGCGACATCGACCAGGGGGCCGACGACCTCACGCGGGTCGCGGGCGCCGCCCACGGCGACCCGGCCGAGCTCGACGAGCATCGAGCGCAGCACGGCGCGGGCGCGGTCGGGCTCGTCGGTCGCGGCGTTGTCGCCGCGCCACGCGGCGAGCGTCTCCTCCAACTCCAGCACGCTGCCCGTCGCCGTCGCCACGTCCCGTTCGCGCAGCGCAGCGCGGAACGTGGCTTCGAGCCGGTGGGCCTCGTCGAGCAGCGGCGTACGACTGGCGGCGGCCCCGGTGTCGACCGTGACGTCGATCTGCGCGGCGACGCTGGCCGGGGCGGCCGCGCCGCCACTCGCATACGTCGCCGTCGCCCCGACATCGCCGCGGCCGGCGGCGCGCAGTGCGTCGATCGTCATCGTCGTACCGGCCGGAAACACCACGCTCTGCCCGGCGACGCGCACCGTCACGCCGCCGAGGCCGACGATCGTCGCCTCGTCGGCATCGAGGTCGAGAAGCAGGCCGGTGTGCTCGTCGACGCCGAGCACGAACGCACC
>JAYUAM010000572.1:0-3875 GCA_043741295.1 Acidimicrobiia bacterium | reverse complement strand
CGGCCGTGCACCATGAGGTAGGGAGGGGTACCGACCACGATGGCAGCCGAGGCAGCGAGACGGGCCACGCCGCAGGCTGCTCGTCCGGTCGTCGCGCTGGGCTCGCGCGACCGCCTGCTCGGCGAGACCGTCGCTCGCCGCATCCAGCGAGAGGTGATCGCCGCCGGTTGGCAGATCGGCACCATGCTCGGCTCTGAAGCCGATCTGCTCGAACGCTATGCGGTCAGTCGCTCGGTGCTCCGTGAGGCCGTTCGCCTCCTCGAGCACCTGGGTGTGGCCCGGATGCGTCGGGGACCGGGTGGCGGCCTCGTCGTCACCAAGCCCGATTCGTCGGCCGTTGTCGAAGCGGTGCTCGCGTACATGACCTACGAGCAGGTGAGCCTCGACGAGGTCCTCGGTGTGCGCCGCCCGATCGAGGAGACGAGTGTGCGCCTCGCGGCCGGCCGTCGCACCGACGCGGATGTCGCCCTGCTCCTGCGCCTGACCAGCAAGGACGAGACGAGCTTCGATGACGAGTTCGAGTTCCACCGTGCGATCGCGCGGACCACGGGCAACCCGGCCATCGAGCTCTTCGTCGAGATCCTCAACCGCGTCTCCGCCCAGTTCCAGGCGCCGATGCGGCTGAGTGACGCTCGCGCTCGGCTCGGTGCCCGTCAGAGCGCCCGGGTGCACCGGCGCCTTGCGGAGGCGATCGCCGGCGGCGACATCGACGCGGCCCAGCGCCGCATGGGCCACCATCTGGAAGCGATGCGCGGCTTTCTCACTGAGCGCGTGCTCAACCGCCGTCTCGGCGTCGCCGATGTCGTCTCATCGAGCAACGGCCGCGGACCACTCGCGCCGGGCATCGCCCGCCAGATCTACGGCGAGATCGTGGCGAAGGGCTGGCCGGTAGGTCATCTCCTCGGCAGCGAGGCCGAGCTGCTGGCGCGCCACAGCGTGAGCCGGTCCGTGCTGCGCGAGGCGCTGCGGCTGCTCGAGTTCAACGGCATCGTGACGACCCGGCGCGGACTCGGGGGTGGCATCATCGTCAGCCGCCCGGACCAGGCTGCCACCGTCGAGGCGATGGCGTCGTTCATCGAGTCGCGCGGCATCACGCCCGAGCACCTGTTCGAGGTGCGCGAGGCCATCGAGCTTGCTGCGGTCGACCTGGCGAGCCAGCACATCGACGTCGGCGGTCGGCAGCTCCTCGAGACCACCCTCGAAGCCGAGCGGAGGGGCGAGCTGCGTGTGGCTGGCCAGGCCCTGCACGTGTGCATCGCGGAGATCACACGCAACCGAGTGCTCCATCTGTTCCTGTACGCCCTCACCCTGCTCGCCGAGATCCACACGCTCGAGCGCGACGAGATCAACCTCACGAACGACCAGGCTCTAGAGCGCGTCCAACGGATCCACCGCGCCATCGTGGACGCCATCGTCGCCGGCGACGTCGGCCTGGCCCGGCACCGCATGGAACGCCATCTCGTCGCCCTCGTGCCCCACCAGCACTGAGATCCGTCACGCTCAACCGCTCGGCAGAGCCCCGAACGGGACCTCGCCCGAGCAGGAGACCGAAGTAGGCGGCGTGGAGGTTGGAGTCCCACACCTCCGGCCCGTTCACGAAGGTGTTCGCTACGGCTGGCCGGGTAGGAGCTGCACGAACAGCCCGTCGGCTTCGGCGGTCACCGTGCCGTCAGGAGCGATCACCTGACCGACGATCCAGCGCTTGCGCCCTTCGATGCGATCGATGCGGGCCGTCACGCGGTACTTTGCGCCGGTGCGCGTGACGGCCCGGTAGTCGACCTTCAGATAGGCGGTCCGCGCGACCGGCCGACCGCCCAGGTTGCACAGCCGGCCGAGAACGTCGTCAAGGAGCAGCGGCAGAGCACCGCCGTGAACGGCCCCGTTGCCGCCGAGGTAGAAGCGATCGAACGTCACCCGGCTCGTGATCTCGACGTCGCTCGACGACTCGGGAAGCCAGGGCGGCCGCAGAGGCTGACCCCGCCCGGGCAGGTCGTGCCGGGTGCCGACCGGGCCGGCGATCTCGCTCACCGCCCACCGTTCGTAGCGGTCGGCGAGGGCTCCGATCTCGGCCGCCAGCGCGTCGCTCTCATCCACGGGCGGGAAGCCACCGGAGAACGCGTCCTGGAGCCGTCGGAACTGCCGGAGCGTGGACGCGAAGGGCTCGCCTCCGAGACCAGTGGGCAGAACCCGGTTGTGCCACGGATCGGGGGCCGAGGCGCCGCTCAAGTTGTCGGTCACGTCCCCACCTTGCCCCAGCTGACGGGCGACGCAACCAACTGCGCCGAGGTGACCGCTCTGCACCCGAACCTAGGCTCGCTGTTCATGGCCTCTCCCGTGGCAGCTCGATTCGTCGGTTCGGCGGTGCATCGCAAGGAGGATCGGCGTCTCCTGACCGGCCACGGCCAGTACGTCGCCGATGTGCAGCGCCCGCGCGTCCTCCACGCCGCGTTCCTGCGTAGCGACCTGGCGAAGGCGCGGTTGGTCAGCGTCGACGCCGCCGAGGCGCGGGCGCTGCCCGGGGTTGCCGCGGTCTACACCTGGTCCGACTTCCACGAGCACTTCGGCGAGGCCTGGCACGCCATGCTCGGCCAGGAGCTGGTTGTGCCGCCGCCCCTGGCCATCACCGACGTCCGTCATGTCGGCGACCCGATCGCCCTCGTCGTCGCCGAGAGCCGAGCGCTCGCCGAGGACGCGTGCGAGCTCATCGCCGTCGAGTATGAGGCAGAGCGCGCCGTGGTCGACTACGCCACCGCCGCGGCTGACACGGGCAGCATCGTCCACGCCGGGTGGGGCCTGCGGTCGAACGCCATGATGAGCATGCCGTTCACGCCCTTCTCCGCCGACCTCGACGAGGCCTTTGCTGCGGCCGAGCACGTCGTCGAGACCACGATCGTGCAGAACCGCTACCTGTGCGTCCCAATGGAGACCCGGGGCATCCTGGCCACCTGGGACCCGGGCCTCCAGGAGATGGACATCGTGTGCGCCACGCAGTCGGTGCACGAGACCCGCAACTTCTTCAGTCGCTACCTGAACCTGTCCGAGTCGGCCATCCGCGTGACCGCACGCGATGTCGGCGGCGGTTTCGGGCAGAAGATGTTCGTGTTCCGCGAGGAATGCGCGATCGTGCTCGCTAGCCGCTTCCTCGGCCGGTCGGTCAAGTGGATCGAAGACCGCCGAGAGAACCTCATCGCCGCCGGCCACTCGCGCAACGAGCAGGGCAAGGTCCGCCTCGCCATCGACGGTGACGGCATCATCCAGGCGATCACCATGGAGCACGTCGCCGACGTCGGTGCGTACGGCCCCTGCCCCGCCATCGGCGATGCGACGCTGCTGCCCGGGCCGTACCGCATCCCGCGACTCGGGTTCTCGCTCGACATGGTGTGGACGAACACCATGGGCAAGTCCGCCTACCGCGGCCCGTGGATGTTCGAGACGACGGCTCGGGAGATGGCCATCGATGTCGCGGCCCGCCAGATCGGCATGGATCCGATCGAGCTGCGGCGCAAGAACCTTCTCGCCTTCGACGAGCTCCCCTACACGACCCCGGCGGGCAAGGTGCTGCAGGAGATCACACCGCTCGAGTCGCTCGAGAAGGCCGTCGAGATGCTCGACCTGCCGGCGTTCCGTGCCGAGCAGACGGCGGCGCGCGCCGAAGGCCGATATCTGGGAGCAGGAGTCTGCGTCTACGTCGAACCCACCTCGATGGAAGCACCGTCGCTCGCCACCGAGGGAGCGACCGTGCGGGTCGAGGCGAGCGGAAAGGTCACCGCCTTCCTCAGCACGACGTCGCACGGTCAGAGCATCGAGACGACCATGGCGCAGATAGTCGCTGACGAGCTCGGCGTCGACTACGACGACGTCACCGTCGTACAGGC
>JAYUAM010000571.1:0-1516 GCA_043741295.1 Acidimicrobiia bacterium | reverse complement strand
GTACCGCGTGCACTCGGTGTTCGAGGACTTCACGTGGGACAAGACCACCACGATGTCGGGAGCGTCCGACGACTGGGCGTACGAGCACCTCGGCGTGTACGGCTGGACGACCGAGTTCTGGGACCCGATCTCGCACGCCACCGATCACCGCGCCTCGACCGACATCTGGTACACCGGCCCGTCCGTCGACGACGAGCTCGCGGTGCTGCGGTGGTCCGACACGGCGGCGCCCGGCATGTACGTCGACTGGTACGCGTTCGATCACCCGCAGCTCGGGGCGGTGGAACTCGGCGGCTGGGACGCCCTGCAGTCGTGGACGAACCCACCCGGCGCGCTGCTCGCCGCCGAGGTTGCGCCACACGCCGACTTCGCCATCTTCCAGGCGCTGGCCGCGCCCCGCATCGAGATCAAGCAGCTGCGCGCCGCGCCCCTAGGCGACGCCACTTGGCGGGTGACCGCTGGCATCGCCAACACCGGCTGGCTGCCGACCTATGTGACCGAGCACGCCCGCACGCGTGACCTGGTGCTCCCCCTCGTCGTCGAGCTGACCGACGTGACGGCGGGCGGCAGTGTCACCGTGGTCGACGCCCCGGCGCGTCGCGAGCTCGGGCAGCTCGCCGGACGGTCGGGCTTCCGCCTCGATGGCGGTGGGCGCAACGACGGCACCCCCGACCGGGTCCTGACCACCTGGCTCGTGCGGGCCGCCGCCGGGACGACGCTGACCGTGGAGGCCCGGCACCCGCGGGCCGGCGTCTCACGGGCCTCGATCGTGCTCTGGGACGCGCCCTCGACCTGACCAAGCGTCGCCCGATCCGGTGACGCGGAAACGATGCGACACCCCGGGAGTACGTTCGCGTTCGTGGCCCACCTCCGGTTCGCCCGAACATTCGAACGGCACGTCGCCTGCCCGGCGAGCGACATCGGCGGGTCCACGGTGGGCGCGGTGCTCGCCGCCTACTTCATCGCCAACCCGCAGGTGCGCGGCTACGTCGTGGACGACCAGGGCGGGCTGCGCCAGCACGTCGCCGTCTTCGTCAACGACGCGCAGATCACGGACCGCCAAACCCTCGCCGACCCCGTCACCGACCACGATCAGATCCACGTGCTGCAGGCGTTGTCCGGCGGCTGAGCAACCACGCGACACGTGTCACACACGCACCGTCACGACCACGGAGGCAATCGCATGACCGACACCATCCTCGTCGGAACCCGCAAGGGCCTGTTCACCCTCGCCGACGGCACGGTCGGGTTCGAGATAACCGACTTTGCCTTTCCGGCCGCACCCGTCGTCGCCGTGCTCGCCGACCGGCGCGACGGGGCGTGGTACGTCGGGCTCCAGCACGGCCACTTCGGACCGAAGATCCACCGCTCACTCGACCGGGGGCGCACCTGGACCGAGGTTGGAACGCCGACCTACCCGGCGCGGCCGGAAGGCCTCGCCGAGGAGTGGGAGCCGATGGGTCGCCGCACGGTGCCGTGGTCGGTCGAGCTGCTCTGGACGATCGAGGCCGGCCAT
>JAYUAM010000570.1:0-9004 GCA_043741295.1 Acidimicrobiia bacterium | reverse complement strand
GTCGAGCGCACCGGCGGCAGATCGTCGTCGGGCGTCGGCGGGGCAACGGGCGCGTAGGCAAGTGGGCGACCGAGCTCGACGGCGTTGGCGCGGATGCGTACCGCGGCCGCGTCGTACTCGTGGTCGATCTCCGTCGGCGCCAGGCCGAGCACGGGAACGCTCTCCATCACGTAGGCCCGCTGGCGCCAGTGGTCGAAGGCCACGAGCGAACCGATGATGCTCATCACGGCGTCGGGCACGCCGAGCTCGTCGGCGGGCACGTCGTCCAACCGTTCGATCTCGCGCACGATGTCGTAGCTGAGGTAGCCGACGACGCCGCCCTGCAGCGGCGGTAGGTCGGGCAGGACGGGAGCGCGGTAGAGGCGCACGAGCACGTCGAGGGCGGCGAGCATGCCCTGATCGAGCGGCACCTCGGCGGGGACCGAACCGGTGACGGTGATCGTGCCGTCTCGGAGCACGAGCGTGGCCCGGGGGTCATGGCCGAGGAAGCTGAACCGGCTCCACCGCTCGCCGTGCTCCACCGATTCGAGCAGGAAGCCCTGCCCGTCGCCGACGAGCTTGGCGTAGGCGGCCACCGGAGTCTCGAGATCGGCGAGCAGCTCGGCCCACACCGGCACCACGGTGTGATCGGCGGCGAGCTTATGGAACTCGGCGCGCGATGGTCGGATCGTGAGCTCGGTCACGTCGCCTCGTGCGCTAGCGGGTCGGCCGGCGCGTCGGCCTGCTCGGCGGCTGGCGCGCCGAACGAGCGGAAGAAGCAGCTGTAGCTGCCGGTGTGGCACGCGCCCGCGCCCTGCTGCTCGACCACGAACAGGAGCGTGTCGCCGTCGCAGTCGTAGGAGGCCTCGCGCACGAGCTGCACCTCGCCCGACGATTCGCCCTTGCGCCAGATCTCCTGCCGGCTGCGCGACCAGAACACGGTGCGGCCCTCGGCGAGCGTCAGGCCGAGCGTCTCGGCGTTCATCCACGCCATCATCAGGATCGTGCCGGTGTCCTGGGCCTGCACGATGGCCGGCACAAGGCCATCGGCGTTGTACGTCACCGCGGCGAGTTGGTCGGGCGTCGCGTCGATCCGCAGGCCAGTCGTCATCCGCTCAGCATACGCGGCGAGCCGTCCAGATCTCCTGGCCGTTCTCGGCGAGGTTCGTCGGCTCAGGTCGACCGGATGACGGTCGCTGTCTCCCGTGGCAGGCTCCTCTCGTGCGGCCCTACAGCGTGCTGACCGACGTGGGACAGCTCGGACGCGTCCGACTCCTGGCGATCGACGCCCGGGCGAGGCGATCCCGATCGACTTCCAGGATCTGGTCTGGAGCTTCGACGTCCAGGACCTCACGATGAGCCTGACGTCGCTCGACCGATTCGAGCACGCCGTCGAGCTGCGTGCCGCCTTCGAAGATGGCTACCAGACCGTGCTCCTGCAGGACATCTTGAGCGGGCGCTCGGTCGAGACCTAGGCACTCAGGACCAGAGGCCGACGCGCTCAGCGAAGGCGGCGACAATGGGTCGCACCGTCTCGACAAGGGCCTGCTCCAGGTCGGGGGCGTTGGCGTCGCCCGCGTCGTCGGTCCATTCGAGGAGTTGCCGCAGGCCTGATGCAAGCGACAGTTCGACCTGCGCCCAGCGGTGCGCCGCGGTTGTGCGATCGGTCGTCCACGTTCGATCGTGCACGCTGACGAGACCGGCCACGGCCAGCAGCGTTTTGCGGGCCACGCGCCTGGCCAGCGTCGCCGGCTCGGCACCGTGGGCAAGCGCGACGTGCCATCGGTCGGCGTGCTCCGCGACGTCACCGTCGAACCCCCTGGCCGCCCGCGCATCCGCCCGGAAGCCCGCTGCATCGCCTCGAAGCACGGGCCCGGCGACGTGCACGCAGTAGTGACGCAGGAACACCCGGTTGCCGTAGCTCTCGTCGGTCAGCCGTTCGAAGTCGCCGGTCGTCGCCACCCCGATCTCCACCCCTCGACAGACCGGCCGGAAGCGTGTGGACAGCTCCGCGGCGATCGCTGCGGCACCATCAGACGGCGCGTTCACCACGAGCAGGTCGACGTCGGACAGCGGCCGCTCGGCTCGTCCGGTGGCGACCGAGCCGTAGACGTAGAGCGACGCGGCCCGATCGAGGACGTCGACCGCACGGGTCGCCTCTGCGAGCACCGGCTCGAAGGCGAGCGGAACCCGAGCTCGTCCGACACCGGTAACGATGACGCCGTCGGCGCCCACGCCTTCGACCGGGTCACGCACTGTCGGAGCCTGGAGCGCGGCTACGTCGGTCGGCGCACAGCGATGCCCGGCAGGTCGTCGAAGCCGTTCCGGTCGGACGTGACGACGGTCCGCCCAAAGGCGCGTGCGGTTGCTGCGATGATCAGGTCGTGGGCTCCCCGGGGTCGTCCCGCTCGGCGGACGGCAACGAGCAGGTCGGTGTGCGCGCGTGCGACATCAAGGTCGTATCCGATGATCGGCACAGATGCGACCAGGTCATCGACGAACGCACGGCGGGCCTTGCGCCTCCGGCCTGTCGAGATCTCGACGCCGACGCCGAGCTCAGCGATGGTGATCGCGGCGACGGCCGGCTCGTCGTCGTCAGCGATCAGGACGTCGAGATCGAGCAACGATCGCTCGGCGTCAATGAGGACGTTGGTGTCGAGGATCAGCGCGGTCAGAACCGCTCCTCGACCTTGAGCTCACCGCGGAGCTCGGCCACTTCGTCAGCCCAGGCGGGGTCGACTCGGTGCCGCCGCAAGAGCGCCTTGGCTTGGGCACCCGAGGCGGCGACGACCGGTTCCACGTGGGCGACGACGCGACCTCGGCGGACGATCGTATAGCGCTCACCGCGATGCTCGACGCCATCGAGGAGACTCGCAAAGCTTCTTGACGCTTCCGTCGCCGTCACTTCAGGCACCGGTTCAGATTATCAGATTCTGGCCGAGTGAACTACCCCTACAGGTACAGGCCGGTCGAGCCCTCGATGCGGCTGGCGGCCACGGCGTGCAGGTCTCGCTCGCGCAGCATGATGTAGTCCTCGCCTTGGACCTC
Organism: Acidimicrobiia bacterium; assembly: GCA_043741295.1. Taxonomy (GTDB): domain Bacteria; phylum Actinomycetota; class Acidimicrobiia; order Acidimicrobiales; family Ilumatobacteraceae; genus JAYUAM01. The sequence continues at coordinate 5,977 of JAYUAM010000570.1, read as the reverse complement.
GACCTCGTAGCGATCCTCGGGCGAGAAGAGCACGCGGTCGCCGATCTCGGCCGACCGCACGTTCTGGCCAAGGGCCACCACCTCGGCCCACACAAGCCGCTTCGAGAGCTGAGCCGTCGCCGGGATGAGGATGCCGCCGGTGGTACGCCGCTCGCCGTCCTCCTTGGCCAGCTTCACCAGGAGTCGGTCGTTGAGCATCTTGATCGGCAGCTTGCCGTCGTCGTCGGGCACGACTGCAGCGTATGCGCCCGGCATCGGCGGTCGCCCCATGCGTCCGCGCCATCGCAAGCCCGCACCGTTCTGTCCCGGTCTGAAGACACATACGTCTTCAGACCGGGACAGTTCGCCGGGCACCGGTCCGCCGTGAGCCCGGTTGGGGTGCGGCGTCTGCGGACCGGGTCGGTTGGCCGGGCGCGCCCGTTCGAGCCACCCCCGGTTACGGTGGCGGGGGTGGACGCCACGATGGCGACCGTGCACCCGGTGTCGCTCTCTACGGTCGACGGGCTCACGCTCGACGGCGATCTCGCCCTCCCGGCCGAGCCGTGGGCGGCGGCGGTCATCGCCCACCCGCATCCGCCGTCTGGCGGCGATCGGCACAGCCCGGTGGTCGCAGCTGTGTTCCGGCGGCTGGCCGCCGCGGGGGTGGCTGTCGTGCGCTTCGACTTCCGCGGAGTCGGCGATTCCGAGGGCGAGCACGACGACGGGCAGGGCGAACGGGTCGACGTCGTCGCCGCGCTCGACCTCGCTGCCGACGTCGTCGCGCGCGAGTCGCTCGGCGCCGCTGTGCTCGTCGGCTACTCGTTCGGCGGGCGCGTCGTGCTCGACGTGACCGACGAGCGGCTGGCCGGTTGGGGCGCCATCGCCGACGACGTGCTCGGCTTCGTCAGATCGCTGGTCGTACGGTGATGCCGGCGGCGGCCAGCGCCGCCTTGGCCTCGGCGATCGTGTGCTCGCCGAAGTGGAAGATCGACGCCGCGAGCGCAGCGTCGGCACCGCCCAGCCGGATGCCGTCGACCAGGTGATCGAGCGTGCCAACCCCACCCGACGCGACCACCGGCACGTTCACCGCGTCGGCGACGGCACGGGTGAGGGCAAGGTCGTAGCCGTCCTTCGTGCCGTCGCGGTCCATCGACGTGAGCAGGATCTCACCGGCGCCGAGCGAGGCCGCACGCGCCGCCCAGGCGATAGCGTCGATGCCCGTCGAGGTCCGGCCGCCGTGGAGAAAGACCTCCCAACCGTGGCCGTCGGCCCGGGCCTTGGCATCGACCGCACAGACGACGCACTGGGCACCGAACTCGGCGGCGATCTCGGCGATCAGCTCCGGCCGTTGCACGGCCGAGGTGTTGACGCTCACCTTGTCGGCCCCCGCGCGCAGCATGCGCCGGGCGTCGTCCACCGCCCGGATGCCGCCGCCGACCGTGAACGGGATGAACACCTGCTCGGCCGTGCGGGCGACGACGTCGACCATCGTGTCGCGCCCGTCGGAGGACGCCGTGATGTCGAGGAACACGAGCTCGTCGGCGCCCTCGCGGTCGTACCGGGCAGCCAGCTCCACCGGATCGCCGGCGTCGCGCAGCCCGACGAAGTTGACGCCCTTCACGACCCGACCGTTCGTCACGTCGAGACAGGGGACGACCCGGGCGACCCTCATCTCTCGTGCTCGCTCATCGGCGCGTTGTCCTCTCGAGCGCCGACAGTGCCGCGGCGACGGTGAAGCGGCCTTCGTAGATGGCTTTGCCGGTGATGATGCCGCCGAGGTTGGGGATCGCTGCGAGTGCGGCGAGGTCGTCGAGTGAGGCGACGCCGCCCGACGCGATGACTGGCACCTCGGTGGCGCGGGCGGCGGTGGCCAGGCCGGCGACGTCGGGGCCCTGGAGCATGCCGTCGCGCTCGATGTCGGTGATCACGAACGCGCTGGCGCGCGGGTACAGCGCGAGCGCGTCCTCGATCCGACGGCCAGAGCCGGCCGTCCAGCCGTCGACGGCCAGCTCGCCAGACCGATGGTCGAGCCCGACGGCCACCGCCACGACGTCGGCCACCCGCGCGACGAGCGCCGGGTCGCGCACCGCAGCCGACCCCATCACGACGCGGGCGACCCCGGCGACGGAAAGAGCCTCGGCATCGGCAACGGTGCGCACGCCACCACCGGTCTGCACCGACGCCTGGCCGGCCACCGCGGCGACGATGCGGGCGACGACGGTCCGGTTGACGGGATCACCGGTGCGGGCGGCGTCGAGGTCGACGACGTGGATCCAGCGGGCACCGGCGTCGGCGAACGAGCGGGCGATCGCCACCGGGTCGTCGCCGTACACCGTCTCCTGGTCGTAGTCGCCCTTCAGCAGGCGCACCGCACGGCCGGCGCGCAGGTCGATGGCGGGGTACAGGTCGATCATCGGATCGATCACAGGCCCGGGCTCACGCGGCGGCGCAGACGTCGGTGAAGTTGGCGAGCACGCGCAGGCCGTCACGGCCCGATTTCTCGGGGTGGAACTGGGTGGCGAACACGTTCGCGGACCGGAAGGCGGCGTTGAGCGTGGCCCCGTACTCGCACGTTGCGGCCACGACTGACGGGTCGTCGGGCACCGCGTGCAGGGAGTGCACGAAGTAGACCCAGGCATCGTTCGCGCCGAGTCCGACGAACAGCGGGTCGTCATTTCGTTGTATCTGCAACTTGTTCCATTGCATCTGCGGAACCTTCACGCCGGTCGGTATCCAGCGCACGACGCCGGGGAGGATTCCGAGGCCCTTGGCGTCGGCATCCTCCTCGCTACCGTCGAACAGCATCTGCATCCCCACGCAGATGCCGAGGAAGGGCCGGCCGGAAGCGACCGAGTCATGCGCCACGGCTTCGAGACCGGCGCGACGCAACGCACTCATGCACGCCCCGAACGCGCCGACGCCGGGCAGGACGACACCGGCTGCCTCACGTACGAGGCCGGGGTCGGCGGTGAGCCGGGCGTCGGCACCTACGTGCTCCAACGCCTTCTGCGCCGAACGCAGGTTGCCGATCCCGTAGTCGAGCACGGCGACCAGAGGAGGGCTCACAGAACGCCGTTCATGGTCGTGCTCGCTGGCGCTCGCCTGCCGTGCTCGCCGGCTCCGCTGCGCCTCGCCCGCTCACCGAAACTCGAGACCGGGTGACCGCCGCGAGACAGCTTGCGCAGTCGAGCACGGCGACAAGGGTCACAGCACGCCCTTGGTCGAGGGCAGTTGGGCGCCTTCGACGCGGACGGCGTCGCGCAGGGTGCGGGCGAGGCCCTTGAAGGTCGCTTCGATGATGTGATGCACGTTGCGACCGCGCACCAGCTCGACGTGCAGGGTGATGCCGGCGGCGGTGGCGAAGCTCGTCACCGCGTGCTCAGCCATCGACGGGTCGAACGGCGGGGTGCCGAGCGGGATCGCTTCGGGCATCTCGACGTGCCACTCCACGAACGGGCGGCCCGACAGATCGAGGGCGATGTCGACGAGGGCCTCGTCGAGCGGGTAGCGGCCGCTGGCGAACCGGCGGACACCCACCTTGTCGCCGAGCGCCTCACGGAACGTCTCTCCGAGCACGATCGCCGTGTCTTCCACCGTGTGATGGGCGTCGATGTGCAGGTCGCCGACCGCCTTCACGGTGAGGTCGAACCCACCGTGGCGGCCGAGCTGGTCGAGCATGTGGTCGTAGAACGGCAGGCCAGTGGCGATGTCGGTGCGACCGTTGCCGTCGAGGTCGATCGAGACCTCGATCGACGTCTCCTTCGTGACCCGCGACCGCGTCGCGGTCCGTCGCGTGGGATCGATTTCCATCACAACACCTCCGCCAGTGCGTCCAGGAACGCGTCATTCTCGTCGGGCGTGCCGACCGTGACCCGCAGGCAGTCGGCCAGCCGCGGCCACGACGAGCAGTTGCGCACGAGCACGCTCCGGTCGAGCAATCCCTGCCACACGTCGTTGCCAGCACGACCGGCCGGCCGGAACAGGATGAAGTTCGCCCCGCTCGGCCACTGCTCGACGGCCATCGTCGACAACCTCGCCACGATCCGCTCACGCTCGGCCACGATCAGCCCGACGCGTTCGTGCATCTCGTCGGCAAAGCGCAGGGCGAGGCGCCCGGCGATCTGCTTGGCGGCGTCGAGGTGGTACGGCAACGCCACCTTCTCGAGCTCGGCGACCAGCCAGCTCGGGCCGAGCAGGTAGCCGAGCCGGGCGGCGGCCATCGACCACGTCTTGGAGAACGTGCGGGTGACGACGAGCGGGCGCGCGTCGTCGACCAGCTCGATGGCGGACCACGGGGCGAACTGCCCGTAGGCCTCGTCGACGACCAGAAGGCCCGGCACGAGACCGAGCACCTCGCGCACGGCCGCCTCGGCGTCGACCACGCCCGTCGGATTGTTCGGCGAGCACAGGAACGTCACCGTGGGGTGCGACGCGTCGAGCACGCCACGCACCTCGGCGAGATCGAGGGCGAAGTCCGCCGCCCGCTCACCCTCGGCCACCGTGGCCCCGGTGACGCGCGCGATGTGGCCATGCAGCTGGTACGTCGGCTCGAAGGTCGCCACGGTGCGACCGTGACCGGCGTAGGCGAGCAGCAGCGTCTGGAGCACCTCGTTCGACCCGTTGGCGGCGAACACCTGGTCGGCCCGCACCCCGTGGCTCTCGGCGATCGCCGCGCGCAAGTCGCTGGCCGCGCGGTCGGGGTAACGGTGCCAGTCGAGGCGCGAGACCTCGGCCGCCCATGCGTCGCGCCACGCCCGCGGCGGGGCGGTCGGCGCCTCGTTCGTGTTCAGCCGCACCCGCACGTCGACCTGCGGGGAGTGGTAGCCCTCCAGCGCCCGCAGGTCGTCGCGCACAGCGACCAGCGGCACAGCCGTCGTCCCGGTCGACAATGCCGTCGTGCCGGTCCGGTCGCTCACGGCCGCTCCCCCGTGCGCACGAGGACGCTGTCGACATGGGCCGCGAGCCCTTCGGCGCCGGCGAGGGCGGCGACGTGCGGCGCCGCAGCGCGCAGCGCGGCCTCGTCGGCTGACACGACGTGGACGTGCTTGGTGAAGTCGCTCACGGTCAACGCCGAGCCGAACCGCGCGGAGCCGAACGTCGGCAGCACGTGCGACGGGCCGGCCACGTAGTCGCCGAGCGACGCCGGCGTCCACGGCCCGGTGAACACCGCGCCGGCGTGGCGCACGAGCGGCAGGAGCACTTCCGGATCGGCCACCATCAGCTCGAGGTGCTCAGGGGCGATGGCGTTCGCCACGGCCATCGCCGCCTCGGCATCGTCGACCACGACGGCGTACCCGCCTGCCGCGAACGTGGCTTCCAGGTCGGCGCGGCGCGGCGACGCCGCGGTGCGCGTCGCCACCTCGGCGCACACGGCGTCGGCGACGGACGGCTCCCACGTCACGAGCCATGCCAAACCATCGGGCCCGTGCTCGGCCTGCACGAGTACGTCGATCGCTGCGAACGCCGCGGGCACCGATGCGTCGGCGAGGACGACGACCTCGCTCGGTCCGGCGAACGCCGACGGGACACCGACGCGACCTTCGCCGGCGACGAGCCGCTTGGCGATCGCCACGTACACGTTGCCGGGCCCGACGATGACGTCGACCGGCCGCACGCTGGCCGTGCCGTAGGCCATCGCGCCGATCGCCTGGGCACCGCCGATGCGGTACACCTCGTCGACCCCGGCGACGGCCGCTGCGGCCAGTGCCACCTCGCTCGGCCACCCGGTCGCCCGATCGGCCGGGATGCACAGCACCACCTCGGGTACGCCGGCGACGCGGGCGATCGCCGCGGTCATGAGGACGGTGGACGGGTACACGGCCCGGCCCCCCGGCACGTAGCAGCCGGCGCGCTCGACGGGCACCGCGAAGCTGCGGAGACGCAGACCGTTGTGCGTCACGTCGAGCGGCGCTTCGAGCTGGTGGCGGTGGTAGGTGACGATGGCCTGGTGGGCGACGTGCAGCGCCTCGCGCAGCGCCGGGTCGAGCGCTTCGAGCGC
>JAYUAM010000569.1:0-1516 GCA_043741295.1 Acidimicrobiia bacterium | reverse complement strand
GTTCAGCCCGGCGACTCGCCGTAGCGAACGCTCGCGGAACCCGGCAACGGCCCGGGACGCGACCGCGCTACAGCCGGCAGGGCCTGTGCGGGTGGTGTCGTGGGTCGTCGTCATCGGTCTCTCCTTCGAGCACCGGCATCTTGCGCCCAAGCCGAGCGCCCCGTCAACCGATTTACGCGCTTCGCCCGAGGACCGGCGCTCGACCGGGATGCTCGTTGGACACGACGACGCGGGCGACGGACGTACGCTGTGCCCGTGGGCATGTGGGCGCCGGGCGCCGTCCTCGACTCGGGTGACGACGTGCTCGCGTCTCGCATCGTCGCCGGCGACGAATCGGCGCTCGCCGCGAGCTACGACCGTCACGCCGGCCACGTGTTCTCGCTCGCCCTCCAGGTCTGCCACGACCGCTCGATCGCCGAGGACGTGACCCAGGAGGTGTTCGTCTTCCTGTGGACCCACGCCGACCGCTTCGACGCCAGTCGCGGCAGCCTGACCGCCTGGCTCGGCATGATCGCCCATCGACGCTCGGTCGATCACGTCCGGCGGGAAGAAGCCCGCCACGCACGCGAAGCACGCGAGCGGGTGCTGGTGGCCGAGCGCGGCACCGACGTGTCGGACGACGTCGTGCGCCAGGTGACCCGTGAACGGGTTCGGGCCGCACTCGGCTCGCTGCCGTACGAGCAACGGCGCTGCATCGAGCTCGCCTACTTCGACGGCAGGACGTTCCGCGAGGTGGCCTCGCTCCTCGACATCGCCGAAGGCACCGCCAAGTCCCGGATCCGCCTCGCGCTCGCCAAGTTGGCGTCGGCCCTCGAGGGAGCGGTGGCGTGAACGAGCCGACAGCCGACGAGCACGACGATGCCATCGAAATCGCCGCCCTCGACCTCGGCGCCGTCGAGATCGGCGCCGAGGGCGAGACCATCGCCCTCGACCGCCTGGCGGCCGATGCGTTCGCCGTCACCAGGGACGACCGATCCCCGCTCGACGAAGCTTCCCGCGAACGCGCCACCGCTCGCGCGCTCGCCCTACGGCCGCGAGGTTCGGCGCTCGGCCCCGCCGCGCCCCGCCGCCTCGCCGACATGCACCGCCAGCTCGCCGCTGAGACCGAGTCGTTCGTAGCTGGGCTCACCGCCAGCGAGCTCGTGGCGGTCACGCGTCTCGGCCACGATGCCCGCACCGTGCTCGCCCACCTCGTCGGTCAGCTCGATCGGCTGGCGACGTTGCTCGACGTTGCCGTGACCGGTCCGACGACGAGCGCGGCTGGTGACGGCTCGGAGGCACCGTACGACCATTGGGACGTCACCGCGCCCCACCGGGCGCGGCTCGCCAAAGTCGACGCACCGAACCTCGCCGAAGCGCTCGCCGAAGCGAACAGGCGCATCGTCACGTCGCTCGAGCATGCGGACGGCTCGCTCGCGCTCGGCTCGCGGGACGACCCGACAAGCCTGGCCACAAGCGCGCTCGGCAAGACGTTCGAACTGTGGATGCACGCCGACGACGTCCGCCTCGCTGTCGG
>JAYUAM010000568.1:0-3878 GCA_043741295.1 Acidimicrobiia bacterium | reverse complement strand
CTCTGGCGGTCGACGACGTCGTGCCGTTAGAACCGCTGCACGCGGCGACGACGACGGCCGATGCGAGCGTGGTCCCGATCGCCCGTGCTGCTCGCTGCGAGCGGAGCCTGTTGCCGAGCACTAGGCCCCACCGATCGTGGTCTGGAGCTGCTGTAGCTCTTTGATCTCCTGGGCCTGGTTCGCCGACATCGCCGCTGCCAGCTCACGAACGCGCGCCGTCTTGGCGTGGAAGACGGCGTCGTCGGCCATGTGGATGCCGCCGCCGTGGTGGATGATCATCAAACGCAGGAACAGGATGTCGGCGTCCTTGCCGTTGGCGGTAGCCAGTTGGTTCAGCTGATCCGGTGTTGCCATGCCGGGCATCGTGTCGGGCGTCGCCGGGGCCATGGCGGTCATCCACTCCATCGCCGGGCCGTCGGCGTCGTCGGCCTCGGCCGCCCCGAAGTTGTGCAGCTGCTCGACGATCGAGCCCGACTCGAGCTGTTGGCTCTCGACGATCTCCGCGGCGATCTGCTGGACGACGATGTTGCCGCCGGTCTTGTGCAGCTGGGCGATGCTCATGCCGACGGCCTGGTCGTGGTGCCAGCGCATGTCCTGCAGGAACCGCACGTCGACCGAGCGCGGGCCGGGCGTGGTCGTGCGGTTGGCGGCCGCGGTCACACCGGCGCCGAGCACGAAGGTGGCGAGGCAGGCGAGGGCGACCTTGCCGAGGCTGTGCCACCACGGTCGTCGTCCCGGCATCGTCGCCGTGTCGGCGCGGGGTTCGGTGGCGATCGGCACGATCACAGGTTGGCACGCGGGCGCCGGCCCCCGCTCGTCACGGCGCGGCGTCAGGTGTCACCGGTGTTCGGGGCGAACCCCGCCAGGGCGTAGGTGAGGGCGAGGAGCGACGGTCCGTCGGGGACCCGGCCCGCCTCGATCTCGGTGCGCAGCCGATCTCGGCTCACCCATTCGATCCGTTCCGACTCGAACGGGTCGTGCGGGTCGCCGACGTGCTCGGCAGAGTCGGTGGCGTAGACGAAGAACCGTTGGTCGGTCAGGCCGTTCGCCGTGTTGAAGGTGACGAACGGGCGCAACGGTCCCGGCCGCCAACCCGTCTCCTCGAACGCTTCGCGGGCCGCCGCTTCGAGCGGCTCCTCGCCCTCGTCGACGCGGCCGGCGGGGATCTCCCATCCCCACGAGTCGGTGATGAACCGGTGACGCCACAGGAGCAGGAACCCATCGGTCGCGTTTTCGATGACACATCCTGCGGCTGGACGTAAACGCGTCACGTGGTGCTCGAAGCGGGCGGCGCCGGGCGGCTCGACGTCGACGAGCGTGAGGCGCACCCACGGGCTGTCGTAGATCGTCCGCTCGCCATGCACCTTCCACCGCACGGGCCGGACACTACCGGTCGGTCCTGGCGACATGACGACCCGTTGACGTCGCGGAGAGACCCTTGTCACAGCCGGCGGAGGGTGCGAACCTGGGGTCGGCCCAAGGGCCTTCGGGGCGGTTACCAAAGGGGGTCCCATGCAGGTCACGGGAATCTTGACGATGAAGGGCACCAGTGTGGCCACGATCGCCAGCACGGCGACGGTGGCCGAAGCGGCCGAGGCGTTGCGGGTGAACCGCTGCGGTGCGCTCGTGGTTTCCAGTACCGGCGACACGGTGGACGGCATCGTCTCCGAGCGCGACATCGTCCGTCAGCTCGCCGCCAAGGGTGCCAACGTGCTCATGTCGACGGTGGCCGACGTGATGACGCGCGAGGTCGCCACGTGCGGTCCCACGGACACGGTCGAACAGCTGATGGCCCTGATGACCGAGCGCCGCATCCGCCACGTGCCGGTCGTGACCGACGGCCGGCTGAAGGGCATCGTGTCGATCGGCGACGTGGTCAAGCACCGGGTATCGCAGCTCGAGGACGAGAACCGCACGCTCTACTCGTACGTCACCGGTTCGCACTGACCGGCGCGGCACGGCGCGATACTGCGCCCGACCGTAGAGTTCGCGCATGACGAGCGCGCTCGACCATCGCACGGTCGACCTGTTGGCGCGCCTCGTTGCGTTCGACACCGAGAGCAGGCGGGCCAACGTCGAGCTGATCGAGCATTGCGCCTCGCGCTGTGAGGACGCCGGTGCGGTCGTCACCGTGCTGCCCGGCGCGCCGGGTCGGGCGAACCTGCTCGCCCGGTTCGGGCCCGACCGGCCCGGTGGCCTGTTCGTCTCCGGCCACACTGACGTGGTGCCCGCCGGCTCGGGATGGGCCACCGACCCGTACCAGCTGACCGAGCGCGAGGGCACGCTGCGCGGGCGTGGCACGGCCGACATGAAGGGCTTCGTCGCCGTCGCGCTTGCGTTGCTGACGGATTCGACCGACGGGTCGCGCCTGCGGGCGCCGGTGCACATCGGATTGTCCTACGACGAGGAGATCGGATGCGTCGGCGTGCGCGGTCTGCTCGCTCACCTGCGTTCGCTCGACGGCGTGGCGCCCGATCTCGTCGTCGTCGGCGAACCGACGTTGATGCAGGCGTGCGGCGCCCACGCCGGCAAGGTGTCGTTCGAGATCGAGATCAGTGCGCCATCCGGCCACTCCAGTCGCGCCGGCACGGTGCCGAGCGCGATCTCGGTGGCGGCCGAGCTCGTTCGGGTCATCGACGATCTGCCGACGGCTTGGGCGCACGGTGTCGTACCGGTCGACGACGGCCGTTCGGGCGAGGTGACGGCGAACGTCGGGACGATCGAGGGTGGGGCGGCGGTGAACGTGCTCGCGCCGAGATGCGTGCTCACCTTCGAGCTACGCCACCGAGCCGGTGTACCGGTCGACGACGCGCTCGCGCCCGTGTGGGAGGCGGTCGAACGTCTTCGCGTCGAGCAGGGTCCGCAGGGCGTGACGATCACGGTGCGGCCGCTGGCGAGCTATCCCGCGCTCGCCACGCGCGCCGGTGCCGCGCCGGTCGAGGCCCTGCGCGCGCTCGTCGGTGGGACACTCGGGACGGTCGGGTTCGGGACCGAGGGTGGGCTCTACGCGGACTGCCTGCCGGCCCCGGTCGTCGTCTGCGGCCCAGGCTCGATCGAGGACGCCCACCGTCCCGACGAGTTCGTCGACCCCACCCAGTTGGTGCGCTGCCACGACGTGCTCGGCCAGCTCGTCGCCATCCATTGCGGGGGATGACGGCGGCGGCGAGGTGGATGGCGGACCGGAGCCGATCCGCGAAGCACTCCTCCATCTGAACGGTCGCTAAGGTTTGCTTCGACGGCGAACGCACGGCTGGTGTCGGTCGTCGGCCGGTCGAGAGAACTGAGGTTGCGATGACGAACCCTCGTGACGAGTGGAACCGGGCGTTCGCCGCGGCCAAGCCGCGTGACGCCGACTTCACGACGATGTCGGGCATTCCGCTCGACGCCGTGTACGGCCCCGACGACGGGCCGTTCCCGGGCCAGTACCCGTACACGCGCGGCATCCACGCGTCGATGTACCGCTCGCGCCTGTGGACGATGCGGATGTTCGCCGGGTTCGGCACCGCGCTCGACACGAACTGGCGGTTCAAGGAGATCCTGCGCGCCGGTGGCGACGGGCTGTCCACGGCGTTCGACATGCCGACCCTGATGGGGCTCGACTCGGACGAGCAGATGTCGCTCGGCGAGGTCGGCCGCTGCGGCGTCGCCGTCGACACGCTCGCCGACATGGAGGACCTGTACCGCGACATCGACCTCTCGACGATCACCACGTCGATGACGATCAACTCGCCCGCCGCGGTGATCCTCGCGATGTACATCGCCCAGGCCGAGAAGGCCGGTGTGCCGCGGGCGCAGCTCGGTGGCACGCTGCAGAACGACATCCTCAAGGAGTACCAGGCGCAGAAGGAGTTCGTGTTCCCGCCGCGCCAGTCGCTGCG
>JAYUAM010000567.1:0-1524 GCA_043741295.1 Acidimicrobiia bacterium | reverse complement strand
GCCCAGCGTCGCCTGGATCAGGGCGAGCGGTCCGACGACGTTGACGGCGAACACGTCGGTGAGCGCGTCGAGCGGGTAGTCGGCGAGCGGCGGGAGAGGCGAAGGGCCGAGCACGCTGGCGTTGTTCACGAGCAGGGCCACCGGACCGAGCGCCGATGCCGCGGCAAGCAGCGCTGCGCGATGCGCCGGATCGGCGACGTCGCCGGAGATGCCCACCACAGCCTTCACGGCGTCGCATCCCGCGCCGACCGCTACGTCCCGCAACGACCGAACGGCTTCGGCGAGCGCCTGCGGATCGCGACCGTCGATCGCCACCCCGCCAGCCGTCCCCGATCAGGCTCGAGGCCAGTGCGAACCCCAGTCCCCGTGAACCACCGGTGACCACTGCCACCGGTCTGTCTGTCGTCATCGCCAGGTCCCTTCGTCGTCTCCAGTGAACCCCTGCTCACCGAATAACGCAAGAGACCACTTCTGTTATTCCTTCGGGCGCTGACCCGCTCCGACCCGGGCGGCTCAGCCGGCGAGGCGGGCGACGGTCGCGGCGAACTCGGCGACGGTGTCGGCGATGATGTCGGCCACGGGACGAACGGCATCGATGCGGCCGGCGACCTCGCCGGACAAGGCGATGGCCGCGTTCATGTCGCCACCGAAGTAGAGCGCCTGCGGATCGCCGAAGTCACCGAACACGTTGTGCTCGGCGTGCAGCAGCGCAGTCGTGCGATCGGTCCGCAACGCCCGCAGCGCCGGCGAGTGACGCTGGTTGAGGAACAGCGTGTCGGTCTCGGCGGCGTCGACGATCGCCTGCTTCCAGTTCTGGTGCACGGGCGACTCGGTCGACGACACCATGCGCGTGCCCATCTGCACTCCCTCGGCGCCCAGGGCGAACGCGGCGGCCATCGTCGCCCCGTCGATGAACCCGCCGGCGGCGATGATCGGCACGTCGACGCGCGAGCGCACGAGCGGGAGGAGCACCATCGTCGACACGGGCGTCGGGCTCTTGAACCCGCCGCCTTCGCCGCCCTCGACGACAAGGCCGTCGACGCCGGCATCGACGGCCTTCAGCGCGGCGGCCAACGTCGGCACGACGTGGTACACCGTGAGCCCGGCCGCCTTCAGAATGCCAGTGTACTTCGTCGGTGACCCGGCCGATGTCGTCACGAACTTCACGCCCTGGTCGATCACGAACTCGGCGATCGCCGGGTCGCGCACGAAGGCTTGCGCGATGTTCACGCCGAACGGTCGATCGGTGAGATCGCGCATCTTGCGGATCTCGTCCTTCACCGCGTCGAGCTCGCCCGACGACGTCTCGATGATCCCGCAGGCGCCGGCGCGGCTCACGGCCGACGCCAGCTGCGAGCGGGCGATCCACCCCATCGGCGCCTGCACGATCGGGATCGACACACCGAGGTCGCGGGCGACGCGGTTGTCGAAGGCGGCGGGCAGCGGTGACGGGGCGATCATCGCCTCATCTTGACCGATGACGGCCCGGCGACGAGAGACGGGCCGGGCCCCGCCAGACCCGCA
>JAYUAM010000566.1:0-9033 GCA_043741295.1 Acidimicrobiia bacterium | reverse complement strand
CCCCCGGCGGTGTCGATGGGAACGGCGAAGCCGATGCCGACGAAGAAGCCCTGCTGCGACGGATTGGCGAGCGCGGTGACGATGCCGATCACCTGGCCGTCACGGTTGAGCAGCGGCCCACCCGAGTTGCCCGGATTCACCGCAGTGTCGAACTGGATGAGCCCGCCGAGCGTGGAGCCGCCCGGCACGGGGATAGCGCGGTCGAGCCCGGAGACGACGCCGGCGCTGAGCGACTCGGTGAGCCCGAGCGGATGCCCGACGGCATACGCCTCGTCGCCGATGCGCACGCCGCGCGAGCTGGCGAGCACCGCAGGCACAAGGACCTGGGGCGGCGAGTCGGCCGTGAGCACCGCGATGTCGTGGTCGGGTTGTTCGGAGGCAACGGTGGCGTTGGCCTTCGTACCGTCGGAGTACGTCACGGTGATCTTCGTAGCGCCGGCGACGACGTGGCGGGCGGTGAGGATCGCCCCCTGGGCGTTGACGATGACACCGCTGCCGAGCCCGTTGTCGTGGGCGTCGCCGCTCGCCGACGTCTGCACGACGACCATCGACGGCAGGATCGTCTGGTACACCTGGGCCGAACGCGGTGGCGCGGCAGCGGCATCCTTCGCCGCCTTGTCGACCGCGGCTTTCACGGTGCTGGCGACCTGCGCCCGCGTGATCGGCGGCGCGCCCGAGCTTCTCCGGCCGGCAAGGACAACTCCGACTACGACCACCAGTGCGAGCAGCGCGCCGAGCAACGAACGTCTCGGCCGACGAGCCGCGGGCACGACCGGCGCGTCGTGCCCGGCCGGCCCATCGGGATCGACGGTGATCGACCCGGCCGGATGCCCAACGGCACCCCCGTGACGCATCATGCCCCGACCGTACCGCCCGGTTCCGGACGATCGGTTGCGAGGTCGAGGATTTCTTCCTACGGGCGCCGGGCCGCCAGGAACGCGTCGAGAACTCGGTCATGGCGAGGAACGGAGCGAGCCGGACTGGTCGGCGGGTCAGTCCGGAGTCGCTCCACTCCAGGTCGTGTCGTTGACGAGGCGGAACAGCCACAGCAGCGAGGGAACGACGATGACGATCGCGGCCGCTCCGACGATCAGGAGCGCGACGAGCGTGGCGTGCGCACCGGCGGCGCCGGCCAGCGTCAACCGGTCGACGAGCATCCACGGGTACTGCGCGACGCCCCAACCGACGACGACGGACGCTACGGCTGCACCTGCTGCGACGCGGGCCAGGGCGTAGCGCCGTCGGACGAGCGCGACGACGCTGGCGGTCCCCGCCCAACCCGAGAGCACGACGAGCCAGATCGCCCTGCCGAGCAACCGCTCGAACAAGGTGTGGGCGTCGTCGCGTAGGACGATCACCCCACCGGTCACCACGAGCCCCGTGAGCACGGCGAGCACGAGCACCCGGCGGCGCAGCCGCTCGGCCAGTTCGCCATCGCCGCCGCGCTCGGCGTCCGCCGTGAGCAGCACCCCTGCGAGGTAGGCGCAGGTGAGCACGGCAACCGTTCCGCCGAGCATCGACGTCGGCCCCGTCCAGCTCGTCCAACGATCGCCGTAGCCGTCGGCCGGGACGCGACCGGACACGATCCCCCCGACGATCGCACCGAAGAAGAACGGTGTGATCACCGATGACAGCGCGAACACGACGCCGAAGGCGCGCGCGCCCGACAGCGTCGCGGCGAACTTGCGGAACGCGAAGCCGGCACCGCGCAGCACGATCCCGGTGAGAGCGAGGGCAAGGGGAATCGACGCCGTCGTGGCGATGGCCGTGAAGCCGCGCGGAAACCCCGTCCACAAGAACACGAGCACGAAGATGAGCCACACGTGGTTCGCTTCCCACACCGGGCCGATGCTGTGGTCGACCAGCGTTCGCACAGGTGCGCCGCGACGGTCGCCGCCCGCCGTCAGGTCCCAGAAGCCCGAACCGAAGTCGGCACCGGCGAACAGGGCGTACGCCGTCACGCCGAGGAACAGGAACGCCGCGACGGCGTCGACGGTGTTCATCGGGCGCCGTCGCGTCGGGCGGTCTCGGCCATCACGAGCGGTTCGGCGGGACCGTACGGCGTCGGCAGGTCTGTTGACCCGCCCTCTCGCCACCGGCGGGCCATGGATCGGAGGATCTTCGTGGCGGCCACGGTCATGCCGGCGTACACGACGACCATCGCCGCGTACGACCACCACAGCCCGGTGCTCGTGCTCGCCGCGTCGCGCACCCGCATCACGTCGTACACGATCCACGGCTGGCGGCCCAGCTCGGTGGTCACCCAGCCGGCTTCGAGCGCGACGACGGCCAACGGGCCGGCCACCACCGCCGCCCGCAGGAGCCACCGGGGCCAGTCGTCGCCTTGGCGACGTCGACGCCACCAGAACAGGACCGACGAAAGCGCGAGCAAGCTGCCGATGCCGACCATCGTCTGGAACGAGAGGTGAACGATGTTGGCGATCGGACGGTCGGCGGGCGGCACGTCGTCGAGCCCGGGCACCGTGCCGTTCAGCGAGTTCGTCGCCAGGATCGAGCCGAGCCTCGGTATGCGGACGCCGCCGACGACCTTGCCGTTCACGAGCACACCGCCGATCAACAGCGGCGCGCGGCGCTCGGTCGTCGTCGCCAGCTCCATCGCCGCCAGCTTCGATGGCTGGTCCACGGCGAGCCGTGATCCGGCGAGGTGACCGACGAACGGCTGACACAGGGCGGCAATCGAGGCGAACGCGAGGGGGACGAGGAAGCCCAGTCGATGGTGCTCGTCGCGCCGGCCGCGCAGCATACCGACGGCGTACACGGCGGCGACCACGAACCCGACGAGCATGAACGCGCCGACCCACATGTGCAGGAACTGCAGGTACGAGTTGCGGTTGAACATCGCCGCCCACGGGCGCACGTCGGTGACCGTGCCGTCGGCCGTGAGGCGGAACCCCGCCGGCGCGTTCATCCACGCGTTCACGGCAACCACGCAGTACGCGCCGACGACGCCGGCCGCCACCACGGGGATGAGCGTGCGCAGGTGCGTGCGCGGCGCGAGGCGGCCCCACCCGTGCAGGTAGATCCCGAGAAAGATCGCCTCGACGAAGAAGGCGATGCCCTCGACCGCGAACGGCAGCCCCAGCACGTCCCCGAAGCGGCGCATGAGACCCGGCCACAACAGGCCCATCTCGAAGCTGAGCACGGTGCCCGACACGGCGCCGACAGCGAAGAGCACGCCCGCCACCTTCGACCACCGCTTGGCCAGGCCGAGCGCCACCTCGTCCTCCCGGCGGACGGCCCGACGGTGCATCACGTAGATCATCGCCGGGAAGGCGATGCCGAAGCAGGCGAGCACGATGTGCCAACCGAGCGACAACGCCATCTGCTCGCGGGCGGGAGCGAGTCCGGGCGGGGCCGGCGATGCGGCGGCGACGGCGACGGAAAGGCTCCTGACAGTCGGACCGGCGGAGCGGAGCACACCGTCACGCTACGGCCGCCAGCGCGGTCACAACGACCTCGGCACTACGCCATCGGTCACGCGGCCGGCCGCGCGCACCACCGCGCCGCGGCGTTACAGGAGCCGGGCGGCCGCAGCGCGGTTGCCGGCCACGCGTCGCCCGGCGATCACGATGTCGTCGATCACCGGCGCCCCGACCGCCAGGCACAGCTCATCGGGATGTGGGCAGTCGACGATGAGGAGGTCGCCGCGCTTGCCGACATCGAGCGAACCGCACGTGGCCTGGCGTCCGAGGCTGTAGGCGGCGTTGAGCGTGGCGGCCACGACTACCTCACCCGGTGTCAGCCGGAACCACGGAGCCGCCGTAGCGGCGGTGTTGACGATCGACGTCGCGTGAATCGACGAGCAGAAGTCGGTGGCGACAGCGAGCGGCACGTCGTGGTCGACGAACAGCCGGGCGTTGGCGCGGCGGTCGGTCAGGTAGACGAGTTCGGCCATCGGGAGCACGACGGCGACGGTGTCGGTGGCACCGACCTCTCGGATCTCGTCGTCGGGCGTGTAGGTGAGGTGCTCGGCCGACACCGCCCCACCCTCGGCGGCCGTTGCCCAACCCCGCGACGGAGCCCACGCGTCGGCGTGGACCCGCACCGGCAGACCGACGTCGCGGCTGCCGGCCATGAGCCGCAGTGCCTGGGCCGGCGTGAACAGACCATGCTCCACGGTCACGTCCTGGAACGCAGCCAGACCCTGGGCCGCGACCGCTGGCAGCATCTCGCCGTCGATCAGCGCGATGTACCGCTCGCCGGCATCGTCGCCGTCGGCCGCGCTTGCGCCCGCGCCCGCCGGCGACGCCACGGCGAGGTCCCGCGGCACGACGTGAGCACCGAGGAAGGTGACCACGAGATCCATCGGCGTCGCCGGCCGCGAGCGGTCGAGCAGCTCGAGCTGGTGCAGTTCGTCGGCCACCGTCAGCCCGTAGCCGGACTTCACCTCGAGCGTCGTCGCGCCCCCGGCCAGGATGCGCCGGTACGCCGCATCCAGGCGGGCGAGCAACTCCTCGTCCGACGCGCCCCGGGTCGCGAGGACGCTGCGCCAGATGCCCCCGCCGCGAGCCGCGACCTCGGCCAGCGTCGCGCCGCCCAGCCGTTCGGCGTACTCGTCGTGACGTTCCCCGGCGAAGAGCGGGTGGCTGTGGCACTCGACGAAGCCGGGCAGCACGCACCGACCACGGGCGTCGATCGTCAGAACGCCCGCGTCACCCCACTGGGCGAGCACCGCGGCCGTGTCGCCCACCGCCACGATGATGCCGTCGCGCACCGCCACTGCACCGTCGGGAACGAGGTCGAGCTCACCCTGCTCGTGCCCGCGCCGAGCGGTGCCGCGGTCGCGCACCTGGGCGACGAACGCGGCGTGGACGACGTTCAGGTCGCCCGCGTCGCCGGCACCCACCGCCTACGCCCCGGCGTGCGACTGGTCGAACGGGGTCGAGCCGCTGCGCGCCTTCTTGGCCGAGAACCCGAGCCCCATCGCCAGGTCAGCGAGGCGTTGCACGTAGAGATCGTCGCGGAAATGCAGGGTGAACGTGCGGGCGTCGCGCATCATCTGGCCGAGCGGGTAGCGCTCATGGGCGGCGCGGGCGCCGACGATGTCGAACCCCTCATACGGGATCGAGAGCACGGCGTGCTTGTTCAGGTGCATCGCCCGGACGGCATCGGCCTCGCACTCGTCGGGATCGTCGCCGGCATCGAGCCGGGCGGCGGCGGCGTACAGGCCGCACCGGGCGGCGTACAGCTCGGCGTCCATCCTGCCGAGGCGCACCTTGACGATCTCGGACCCGCGCAGGTCGGGCCGACCAGCGACGTAGGCAGCGATGAAGTCGAACGCCGCGGTGGCGTTGCCGAGGTGGTTGGCGGCGTAGGCACAGCTGAACGTGCGCGGGTCGTTCTGGATCCAACCACCGGGGGACCCGACCATGTGGCTGTCGGCCACGAAGACGTCGTCGAACGAGATGCCGCACGACACGGTGGACCGCATGCCCAGCATGTGCCAGTCGTCGAGCAGGGTGACGCCGGGCGAGTCGGTCGGGACCACCGCGAACACCATGCGGTCGGCGTACGGCGTGTCGCCCTCGACCGCGCACCACACGACGAGGTAGCGGGCGACGGCCGCGACCGACCCGAACGCCTTGCGGGTCGTGAGGCGGTAGCCGCCGTCCACCTTGCGCAGCTCGGACTCCAGGACCTCGGCGCCGTTCTCGTAGATGTGCGCCTCCGAGCCGAGCGACGCGCAGAACGCGCCGTCGACGATCTCGGGCAGGAAGTGGTCGCGCTGGGCGTCGGTGCCGTGCCAGTTGACGATGCCGGCGGCGTGGTTGTGCACCTGCAGGAGCTGCGCGGTGGACACGTCCCAGTACGCCAGGCGTTCGAGGATGCGGTAGTAGTCGGTGTAGTTGCCGGGCAGCCAGTAGCCGAACCCGCCGCGGTCGACCGGCACGGTGAGCCGGTTGAGGCCTGCGGTCACTGCCTCGGCGAAGTTCTCGGTCGGGAAGCTCGACGTGCGGTCGAGCTCGACGCGGCGCTCACGCCAACGCGGGCCGAGCTCTTCGATCATCGCCAGCAGCGTGCGGGCCGGTTCGCCAGGAGCGTGCATCAGATCGTGTTCCCTCGTCGTCGGGTGGTGGCTGGAGGATGGTGGTCAGGTCGACGGTCAGTCTGGCGCACCGGCGTGTCCACCGGCCCAACGCGGCCCGTAGGACCGGCGCAACTCAGCCGCTGCGAAGGTCGGGCACCAGTTCGCCGGACGCCACGACCGGCTCGCCGTCGATCGCCACGGTGCAGCGGCGCATCGGGAGATCGAAGTGGCCGGCGGTGAAGCGACCAGCGGTCTCGTTCGCACCGGTGGAGTACAGGAAGTTGCCGGCGAACGCGCGGGCCTCGGTCCCCCAGGTCTCGCGCTTGTCGTACAGCTCGACGTGGTCCCAGCGTGCCGCCTCGTTCATGCCCCAACCGACGTGGCTCGTGGCGTAGCTCTCGCGGTCGCCGAACGCCGCTAGGTACGAGCGGAAGAGCTCTGCGTCGAGACTGACGCCAGCGATGTCGACGATGTGGTCGTCCTCGATCATCAGCGTGATCGGCGACTGCACGTAGCGGTTGAACGTGAGGTTCAGATCGCCGACGGCGAGCACGACGCGGCCCTCCACCGAATGGGCGGCTGGAAAGGCGAGCACGAGACCGCCGGGCCAGTGGGCGATCGTGCCGGGGCCGTTGGTGAGTCCCGTCGATCCGGCGGTGAACGCACCGGTCAGCGCCACGCGCAGGTCGGTGCCCGCCTCGCTCGTGACGCGCAGCTCGCGCCCGGCAGCGAGTCGGGCGTGGCCGAGCGCCACCCGTCGGGGCAGGTCGGGGTCCCAGGTGAGCCGGTCGAAGGTGTCGGGGTGCTCGTTGGAGATCATCAGTACGCGGGCCCGGCCGCCCAGGATGTCGCCGAGCTCGCGGGCGTGGAGCAGGCCTTCGACCGTGCAATCGATCACCAGGTCGGCGGCGGCGAGGGCGGCGATCACCGCCGGGTTGCCGTCGATCGCCACAGACGCGCCGGTGGAGCGGATCGGGACCGGCTGACTGCTCGACGGCGTCGGGACCATCACGTCGAAGACGCGCCCACCGAGCGACTGGGCGGCGAGGCGCGCCGTCTCCACGAGCGTCGACCTGCTCTGGGTCTCACTGAGCACCGCGACGACCTCGCCCTCGTGCAGACCACACCGTTCGAACTGGGCAGTGAATGCCCGGAGGTACCGCCACTCGACGGTCATGAGCGAAGCTCGTGAACGGTCGGCCGAGCGACCGCCAGGGAGCCGGACGACGATGTGGTCCAGGGGCGCAGCCCCCGAGCAGAAGCGGTCATGAGCGCACCGCGAGCTGCTCGGCGAGCGCGGCGTTGACCGCATCCGAAGCCTCGACGTTGAGCAGGTGGCCGGCGCCGTCGATGACGTCGAGTTGGGCCTGCGGGATGAGCGCGGCGAGCTGGCGGGAGTAGTCGGGTGGGGTCTCCTCGTCGAGCGCACCAACGAGCACCCGGGTCGGCACGTCGATCGTCCCGAGCAGGTGGCGGGTGTCGTGCGTGACGAGGCAGTCGATCGATCGCCGCAACGCGTCACCCGTGACGCGGGCCATCGCCGCTCGCTGCCCGGCGCGGGCAGTGGCGGTGATGTGTGGCCCGGCGATGCCGGCGAGGACGCGGTCGGCGAACTCGACCGGTTCGTGTCCGGCGTCGAGCGGCGCCAGGCGGACGGCCCGCCACTCATCGGGCGACGTGCCGTCGAGTCCGAACTTCGGGCTCGTGGCGAGGAGCGTGAGGCTGAGCACACGGGCGGGGTGTCGGATCGCGAGGTGCTGGGCGATCATCCCGCCGAACGAGATGCCGGCAAGATGGAACGCGTCGGCACCGAGCTCGTCAGCAAGGGCGACGACGGCATCGGCCAGTGCGGCGAACGTGACGGCGCCAGGAAGGCTGGGCGCCGCGCCGTACCCGGGCGCATCCCAGGCGACGACCCGTGTCCGGTCGGCGAGCGCAGCGAGCTGTGGCTCCCAGGAGATCCGACTACCGCCGAGCCCGTGCAGCAGCACGAGTGGCGGCGCGCCGTGCCCCGCTTCGCGCCATGCGAACCGGGGTCGGTTGATGTCGCACGGGGTGGTGCTCACGACGACCCACCGTACGCCAGTCATCATCATTGTCAATAGCATTGACAGCGGACGATGTCGGTGGAACGATCGATCATCGTGAGTTCTCCGTCGTCCTCGTCGGCACGCGACGAGCTGGTCGCCCGAGCGAGCCGGCTCGGTCCTACCATCGCCGAGCGCGCGGTGGTGTACGACCGTCAGGCGAGCTTTCCGTTCGAGAACTTCGCCGACTTTCGCGAATGCGGTCTCCTCGCCGCCTGCATCCCCGTGGGCCACGGTGGAAGTGGCCTGCGCTTCGCCGACTACGTGCGCGTGAGCGAGGAGATCGGTCGCTACTGCGGCGCCACCGCCCTCACGTTCAACATGCACAACGCCACCATGTTGTGGTGTGGCGAGGTGGCCGACCTGCTCGATCTCACCGACGACGAACGGGCCCGTCACGACGTGATCCGCACCGCCATGTACCGAGGCGTGGTCGAGGACGGCCGCATCCACAGCCAGCCGTTCTCGGAAGGCGTGGCACCGGGTGCCACGACGGGCGTCACGACGACGGCGGTGGCCGTCGAGGGGGGCTGGCTCGTGACCGGCCGCAAGATCTTCGCCTCGCTCTCGGGCGCCGCCGACTACTACAACGTCACCTGCCAGGTGCCCGGCGAGGATCGCATCCGCCTGCTCGGCGTTCCCGCCGACGCCGACGGTGTGAGCATCGTCGACGACTGGGACCCGCTCGGCATGCGCGGCACCGTGTCACGCACGCTCCTGATGAACGACGCCTTCGTGCCGGCGGCGAACGAGTGGATGCCGACGGGCATCTACGACCAGGCCGCCGAGCGCTATCCGTGGCTGTTCCTTTCGCTGTGTCCGTCGTACCTCGGGCTCACCGGAGGCATCCTCGACACGGTGGCCGCCTACCTGCGCGGTGACCTGCCCGGGCAGAAG
>JAYUAM010000565.1:0-3893 GCA_043741295.1 Acidimicrobiia bacterium | reverse complement strand
AGCATCCGCACCGTCTGGCGGCCGCGGCGGTGGCCTGGCTGTCGGCGGCGGGCGTCACCGCGACCGAGTGCGATGTGCTCACGCGTCGCGATGCGCTCGACGAGGCGAAGGTCGCGTCGGTTCGCGCCGCGTCGACCATCGTGCTGTGCGGTGGCACGGCGATGCACGCCCGCTCGGTGCTCAAGGACACCCCGACGTGGGCCGCGCTTTGCGTCGCCCATGCCGCCGGGGCCGGCGTCGTGGCCGCCGGTGCCGGTGCCACGGTCATCACCGACCCGATGGCCGACAGTCGTGGCGGCGGGCTCACGCTCGGCCTCGGCCTCGTCGGCATGGTCGCCGTGCTCGCCGGGTCCGGCCGGTGGCCCGCACCGCAGGTGCGACGCATGCGTCACCTCGCCGGCTCGAACGTCGTCGTCGCGACGATCGGCGACAACGCCGCCCTCGTGCGCGACAGTCACGGCTGGCACACCGTCGGCCTGGTCGAACTGCACGTCGACAACCATCCCGTCGGGGTCGACGCGCTGCCCACCGACTAGTCCGGCGGCGTGGGCGGCGGGCTAGGACTTGTGTCAGCCGGTGGTCGTTGTCGGACCGGCGGCGCTGCTTCCCCCGGTCGTCACTTTCGCGCCGCGCGGGACGCGCAGCTTCGTGCCGACCGAGATGCGGTCCGGCTTGGCCAAGCCGTTGGCGTCGATCAGCTTCTGCGCCGGCACGCCGAGCTTGGTGGCGATCCTACCGATCGTGTCGCCTGCTTCGACGGTGTACGTGGGCGCCTCGAACAGGGTCGTGGCCGACGCGGCGCCGGCAACGGGATCGGCCGCGGGCGCGGGCGCGGTCTCGACCGGCACGGCAGCCGGGTCGGTCGCGCTCGGGGTGGCCGCCTTCCCCTTGCAGCCGGCGAGTGCGATGGTGGCGCTCACGATGCCGGCGACCAGCACGCGCGACGGTGTCGCACGACGGAGAGCGGGTCGGCCGGCCATTGCCCCACCGTAGCGTCGAGCGCCGCGTGTGCAGCGATCTCCAACGTTCTGTCGTCGACGGCATCGTTCACGAACCGATGCGCGTCGTGGCTGGCGGCGAGGAGCGGGACCGCGACGCTCGCGTCGACGAGCCATCGGGTCATCGACGGATCGAGTCGACCAGCAGGACGACGTCGTCGTCGGTGACGACCGTGTCGGCGACGGCCACGAGCTTTCCGTCCCGTCGCTCGAGTCGAGCCGTTCGCCCGCCGGGCGACACGTGCAACCCGTCGCCGTAGAGCGAGATGTCGACGACGCTGCCCGGCACCAGAGCCTGCTCCCGGAGTGCCTTTGGCACCAGAATGCGGCCCACCTGATCGACGGTCACTTCCACAGGGAAGATGCTCCAGTCGATTCCCAGCACGGGTCGGGTCGTAACAGTTCGTCGCGCGTACGATGGTTGCGTGTCGGTCGTCATCGCAGTGCTCGTTGGCGCCGCTGCCTTCGCGGTGATGGAGCCGGTCACGTGGGCCACGCACCGGTTCGTGATGCACGGCCGCGGGTGGTTGCTGCACCGCAGCCACCATCAGCCGGGCGATGGCTGGTTCGAGGGCAACGACGCGTATCCGGTCGCGTTCGCGTCGATCGTGATGGCTGCGCTCTGGATCGGCTTCCACGCGAGCGGGCTGGGTTGGCTCGTGCCGGCGTCTGTTGGCGTGACGCTGTACGGCGTGGCCTATGCGCTGGTGCACGACGGCGCGGTGCACGGCCGCATCGCCGTCGACCGGCTGCTCCCCGGCGCCCGCCGACCCGCCTGGCTCCGGCGGCTCGTCGCCGCCCATCTCGTGCACCACCGCACCGGCGGCGAGCCGTTCGGCATGCTCGCGCCCTACGTCCCGCACGGCGAGCGGGAGCGGGAGCCCACGTTGCCGACGCGGCCGACGGTCGACGTCACCCCGGCCCGACCTCAGTCGTAGGCGCGCAGCTCGACGACGTTGCCGTCGGGGTCGGTCACGTAGATGCTCGTGGCTTCGCCCCGGGCGCCGTAGCGGCGGCCCGGGCCGTCGACCACGTCGAACTGACCGGAGCGTTCGGCGTAGGTGACGCTCTCGGTGTCGACGACGAGGCAGAAGTGGTCGACGTTGCGTTCGGCGGGATGGACCTCGCCGGCGGGACGGGGGATGAGATCGATGATCGTCGTCGGCGTGATCCGCACCGACGGGAACGGCACCTCGCCGGCGCGCCACGCCTCCACGCGCACGCCGATCAACCCGAGCCGGCCGGCGTACCAGGCGAGCGAGCGCTCTACATCGGCGCAGCGCAGCACGAGGTGGTCGAAGTCCTCGACCCGTACCGCTCGTTCGCTCACGGCCACAGTTTGCCAAGGATCGTCAGCGTTGCGACGCGTCGGCAGATAAACGCGTCGTCGCTGGGCGCCAGATCCTGTCGCTTCCGTGATGATCCGATCGGCCGACAGCACCGGATAGTCGGCCATGCAGTTCGACATCGCCCGCTACCAGAGCCTCGTGCGCCCCGTCGACGTGTCCGACATCGACCTCGATGACTTCCGCCGCCAGCCGCTCGACGCCGATTCCCTGCGGTGCCTGCGTTACATGCACGACGTCGAGTACCACACCGTCTGCTACCTGCGTGACCTGCTCGTCACGTCGGCGCACGCCGACCCCGAGATCACCACGTTCCTCACGTTCTGGGCCTACGAGGAGTTCTGGCACGGAGAGGCGATCGCGTCGGTGCTCGCCGCTCATGGCGAGCCCGCCGGTGCGGCCCGGGTCGGTGAGTTGCGGGCCGGGCGCCGCGCCCGCGACCGCGTCAGCCCGATCGTCTCGACGACGGCCTCGGCACTGCTCGGCCGGAGGATGCCCGCGGTGCACATGGCGTGGGGCGCGATCAACGAGTGGACGACACAGGCCGGCTACGCCCGCCTCGCCCAGCGTTCTGATCATCCGACGTTGCAGACGCTGCTGCGTCGGATCATGACGCAGGAGGGTCGCCACATCGACTTCTACGCGTCGCAGGCGCAGCGTCGTCTCGATGGCGACCGCCGTTCGCAGGCCGTGTGTCGTTTCGCGCTCGCCCACTTCTGGCGGCCCGTCGGTTCGGGTGTCGTCGCCTCGTCCGAGACCGACTTCCTGGTGCGTCACCTCTTCGGTGGGTCCGAGGGACTGGCCGTGGCCGACCGCATCGACCGTCGCATCGACCGGCTTCCGGGGCTCTCGGGTCTCGGTCTCGCCCGGCACGCTGTGCTCGTGGTCGAGCCGGAGGCGGCGACGCGATCGGCGCGATCGGCGCGATCGACGCCTCCAACGGAGATCGCAACCGGCGCGTTCAGCGATCGCCGGGTGGCGCGGGCGGCGTGACGGAGTCGACCCCGAGCGGGTCGACCCCGTCCCATGTTCCTTCCACCGTCGTCGGCGCGAAGCGGGCGAACAGCTCATCGCCGTACCAACCCTCGGCGCGGGTGCGCCGGATCACGTCGGTGTGCGCAGGGTCGCCGTAGGCGAACGCTTCGAGTGCGGCGGCGTCGCGCCAGAGGCTGAACGTGGCCTGGCGACCGAGTGGCGCCTCACCGACACCCGCGACGGCGAGGACCCCGTCGGCCCGCCCGAGGGCCGCGCTCACCGGCCGCCCGGCCTTCACGAACGGGCGCCAGGCGCGGCGGTGCACGTCGGCGCGGGTGAGCACGGCGACCGGGTTCGTCGGAGGTGACTCGACCAGCGGCATCGCCGCGAGTGGTTCGGTGCCGGCCCACCGGCCGCCGCCTCGGATGAGGCGCAGGCGGGCGACGTAGTGCTCGTCGGCGGCGCGCCAGCGGGCTTGGATCGGCGACGTGGCGAGGAACCGTTCGAGCGCGTCGGCGTCGTGCCACACGGCGAACATCGCCGTACGTGTGAGGTCGGCCGAGAGCGACGTAGT
>JAYUAM010000564.1:0-1524 GCA_043741295.1 Acidimicrobiia bacterium | reverse complement strand
TGGCGACGCTCGATCGGCGGGGACGGCAGCTCGCGCCACCGATCAACGTCGGGGTCGTAGGCGATCGGCGTGACGACCATGGAGGGCGAACCGCCGTCGCCCGGCCACACGAGCAACTCGGTGCCGGTCCAGACGAAGGGCGACCGATCGGACACGAACCCGATCGGTGGCGTGGCGATCGTCCGCCACGCGTCGGTCGTCGGGTCATACGCCGAGCCCGACGAGACGAGCAGGCTGCCGTCGGGGTTGTCGCCCCCGATCACGAGCATCGCCGCGCCGGTCCACGCCACGAGTGGGTGCACGCGGTCGGCGAGATCGGGCCACGAGGCGAGGCTGCGCCACGTCGACGAAGCCGGGTCGTACGCCGACACATCCTGCCGCGGCGCGGTGGTCGCCGCATCGATCCCGCCGGCGATGATCGCCTCCCGTCCGGTCCAGACGACGAGCGAGCGATACGTCGGGCCGCGCGGGTCGGGCGGCATCGGCGACCACAGCGCGTCGGTCGGTGCGGTCGTCGTCGATGCAGCAGCCGTCGTCGGGGCCGCGGTCGATGCAGCAGCCGTCGTCGGGGCCGGCCCGCTCGCGGTGGTACGCGCGCCGACGTCCGGCGCCGCCCCAGGTCGCGAGCGCGAGGCCCAGATGGCCACGAGCATGGCGAGGACGAGGCCGGTCGACACGGTGACGAGTCCGGCGCGGCGGCGCATCTGGCGAGTTCGCTCTCGGCGCACGGCCCGGCTGACCACGGCGACCGGATCGGTGACCGGCTCGTGGTCGAGCGATGAAAGGTGGTGGCGAAGCTCGTGCTCGATGCTGTTCATGACCGCTCCTGATCCTCGAGCGCGTGCCGGAGTTGCTCCAGCGCTCGCGACAACTGCGACTTCACTGTGCCTACCGACGTGCCCATCGCGGCGGCGATGTCCGCCTCCGTGAGGTCGTCGTAGAAGCGCAGCACGACGACCGACCGCCGTCGCACCGGCAAGGTGAGCAACGCCCGCAGGATGCGATCTCGCTCGACGCTGTGGGCTTCGACGTCCGCCGCCGGTTGCAGCCACGACAGCGCGACGTGGTCGCGTCGGGCGCCCAACGCGCGTCGGCGCCAACGCCGTGACGCAAGGTTCACGACCACCCTGCGCAGGTACGCGGAGATATCGACGACGGTGCCGGCCCGCAGCTGGGGGAGTGTCCGGGCGATGGCCTCGGCGACGAGATCGTCGGCGGCGTCGTCGTTTCCGGTGAGCAGGCGCGCGATCCGAAGTAGGCGCGGTAGCTCGGTGCCGAGCTGGTCGGCGAGCCCGACGTCCCCGGTGGTCACGCCGTCGACTCTGGCAGGATGCCGGGGCGCGTGTTGCTCCACCTGGTACCAGATCCCGGCCGGGGTCGAAAGGTTGCTGGCTGGGCGCGCCACCCGAAAACCGGCCCGGCGGCGGTCTTGACCTGACGGTCAAGGGGCGTCATAGGCTGCCGCGCCATGGACATCTCGGGTTGCTCAGCCATCGTCACCGGAGGGGCGTCGGGCATCGGCGC
>JAYUAM010000563.1:0-1528 GCA_043741295.1 Acidimicrobiia bacterium | reverse complement strand
ACCTCGACGGCATCGCCACGCTGGTCGCGCGCCCGAACGGCGCCCCGCGACTCGACCCGCTGACCCCCGCCGTCCTCACCGACGAGCAACGCTCGCTGTACGACACGATCGCCGGAGGGCGGCGCACGTCGGGGCCCCAGAGCGTGCCGCTCGTCGCCGACGACGGTCATCTCGTCGGTCCGTTCAACGCGATGCTCCTGCAGCCGGCGCTCGGTCGGGCGCTGCAGGCGCTCGGTCTGGCCGTGCGCTTCGAGACCTCGCTATCGGCCCGTGAGCGCGAGATCGCCATCCTCGTCGTGGCGGCGGCGCACGATTCATCGTTCGAGCGCTACGCCCACGAACGCATCGGCCTGCGGGCGGGGCTGACCGACGCCGAACTGGACGCCCTGCGAGGCCTGGTGTTTGACGGCTTCGACGGGCGCGAGCGCGACGTCGCCACCGTCGCCCACGCGCTCGCGGTACGCCACGATCTCGACGACCCGGAATACACCCACGCCCGCGACGCGCTCGGCGAGGCGACGATCTTCGAGCTCACGACGTTGGTCGGCTACTACGCGCTCCTGGCCCTTCAACTGCGCGTGTTTCGGGTGGCCACACCGGCCGACTGACGACGGCCGACTCACGGCCGGTCGGTCAGCGCGTGGCGAGCCGGGCGATCAGGTCGCGGTGCTCGTCGTCGAGCACCTGCGCTGCGCCCGCCGCCGCGTTCTCGGTCGCCCGATCCGGCTTCGACGTCGCCGGTATCGACACGGTGGTGGCCGGGTGCGACAACCCCCACGCCAGCAGCGCCTGGGCCCAGGTGTGGATGCCGAAGGCGGCGAGCGGAGCGAGCTCGGCGTCGGCCGGCGGGTTGCCCATGAGACCGGACTTGGCGAACGGGCGCATGATCAGCACGCCGAGCCCGAGCTCGGCAGCGAGCGGCAGGATGCGCTCCTCGACCTCGCGCTCGATCGGGTTGTAGGGGATCTGGATCGTGTCGACGCGGCCGGTGCGCATCGACGCTTCCAGAGCCGGGAACTCGACGGCCTTCCAGTGCGTGGCGCCGACGAGGCCGATCTCGCCGCGGTCTCGGCGCGCCTCGATCTGCTCGAGCCGCGTCGGCCACTCGACCATGTTGTGGATCTGCATCAGCTCGACCCGGCCGCCGTAGAACGCGGCCGATGCATCCATCTGCCGCTCGGCCCCGTCATGGTCGGGCGTCCACACCTTGGTGACGACGATGGCGCCGTCGCGCCGGCCCTGCAGGGCCTCGCCCAGACGGACCTCGGCCTTGCCGTACATCGGGGAGGAGTCGAACAGCGTCGTGCCGGCCGCGAGTGCGCAGCCGACGACGTCGCGCACCAGCCCGGCGTCGTCGGTGTCGAACGTCTGCGAGGTACCCATGCCGACGACCGGCACGTGGGCGGATTCGGCGTGGCGGGGCGAGAGCGCGCGGTTGATCACGACCAGAGTGTGCCCGGTGGTCGACCCGATCGTCACGCCAGCCGCCCCGCACCTCCGGGGCGCCCCCGGCGGCCTGACGGGGCGC
>JAYUAM010000562.1:0-9049 GCA_043741295.1 Acidimicrobiia bacterium | reverse complement strand
GGGTGGTGCCGCTCAGCTCGCCCTACCGGGCGTTCGACACCCGCAACAGCGGCACGCGGATCGGGCCGGACCAGATCGACACGTGGGACTTCACGCCGATGATCAACTCGCTACAGGCCGGGGGTGCGCCGGCCGGCAACGTCGCCGGGATCATCGCCAACCTCACCGCCACGCAGGAGACGGCCGACGGCTACTTCACGGCGTACCCGGCCGACGTCGGCCGGCCCGTGGCCTCGAACCTCAACCTGACCCGCAACACCGACCTCGCCAACCTCGCCGTCGTCTCGCTCTCGGGTGGCTCGGCCCCGAACCACCTCACGACGTACAACCAGAGCGGCTTCGTCCACTACCTCGCCGACGTGAGCGCCGTGGTGCTGGCCGACTGACCAGCCGGACTGACCGGACTGACCGGACTGACCGGCCGGACCGAATGCCGGACCCGACCGGCTATCGTGGTCGTGCTTGTCGGGCTGAGCAGGAGCAACGCTGCGAGGGGACCAGCAGGTCCCAGCCCACGGTGAACAGTACGACTCACGTTCCATCGTGCCGACCCTCGGAGGGCTCCCATGACCACCACCGCCGCGCGCCGCGACTTCCGCGTCGCCGACCTCTCCCTCGCCCCGTTCGGGCGCCGCGAGATCCACCTTGCCGAGCACGAGATGCCCGGCCTCACTGCGCTCCGTCGCGAGTACGGCGCATCGAAGCCGCTCGCCGGTGCCCGCATCTCGGGCTCCTTGCACATGACGATCCAGACCGCCGTGCTCATCGAGACGTTGACCGAGCTCGGTGCCGAGGTGCGCTGGGCGAGCTGCAACATCTTCTCGACCCAGGACCACGCCGCCGCTGCGGTAGCCATCGGCCCGAACGGCACGGCCGAGGACCCGCAGGGCGTCCCGGTGTTCGCGTGGAAGGGCGAGACGCTCGAGGAGTACTGGTGGTGCACCGAGCAGATGATGACGTGGCCCGGTCACGAGGATGGCCCGAACATGATCCTGGACGACGGCGGCGATGCCACCCTGCTCGTGCACAGGGGCGTGGAGTTCGAGAAGAAGGGTGAGGTGCCCGACCCGACGAGCGCCTCGAACCCCGAGTTCGCCATCGTGCTCGGCCTGCTCAACAAGACGCTGCGCGAGGACCCGACGAAGTGGACGCGCATGGCCGCGTCGATCAAGGGCGTCACCGAGGAGACCACCACCGGCGTGCACCGGCTCTACCAGATGGTCGAGCGCGGCGAGCTGCTCTTCCCGGCGATCAACGTGAACGACTCGGTCACGAAGTCGAAGTTCGACAACCTCTACGGCTGCCGTCACTCGCTCGTCGACGCCATCAACCGGGCGACCGACGTGATGATCGGCGGCAAGACGGCGCTCGTGCTCGGCTACGGCGATGTCGGCAAGGGCTGCGCGCAGAGCCTGCGCGGCCAGGGTGCGCGAGTGCAGGTGACCGAGATCGACCCGATCAACGCGCTGCAGGCGTGCATGGAGGGCTACGAGGTCGTTCTCCTGGACGATGTCGTAGCCACGGCCGACTTCTTCGTCACCGCCACCGGCAACACCGATCTGATCACCGCCGAGGACATGGGGAAGATGAAGCACAACGCCATCGTCTGCAACATCGGCCACTTCGACAACGAGATCGACATGGCGGGCCTTGCCCGTTCCGGTGCCACCAGGGTCGAACTGAAGCCGCAGACCGACCTGTGGACGTTCCCCGACGGTCACGCCGTGATCGTGCTCGCCGAGGGTCGCCTCGTGAACCTAGGCTGTGCCACCGGCCACCCCAGTTTCGTGATGAGCTGCTCGTTCTCGAACCAGGTGGCCGCCCAGATCGAGCTGTTCGGCAACCAGGCGAAGTACGCCGTGGGCGTGTACACGCTGCCGAAGGCGCTCGACGAGAAGGTCGCCCGCATCCATGCCGAAGCGCTCGGCGCCCGCATCACCCCGCTCACCGACGAGCAGGCCGAGTACCTCGGCGTGGCTCCTTCGGGCCCGTTCAAGGCCGAGCACTACCGGTACTGACGACCAGCGACCCGGGTGCCAAGCCGCCCGGGTCGCATCGTCCGTCGCCGGCGCCAGTCAGTTCTTGACCGCTTCTTGTGGTCGGGACCGGGGCGGACGTTCACTCACGCCACCGTGTGGCGCGGCCGATAAGACGGCGATGAACAATCGCTCGACGAGACCGGCCCATGCTGCGGCCGTCACCGGTTTCGGGCTGGCGACGCTCTCGGCGCTGGTACCCGCCGGATCGCACGAAGCCGTGAGCAACCTCGCGACCGTGGTGATGGCGATCGCGCTCGTGGCCGTCTGCGTCGCCTACGGCCGCAGTAGCGCGTGGCGGCTGATCGCCGGAGCCCTTGCGCTCTGGGCCGTGGCCGATCTGGTCTACGGCACTTCCTGGTCCGTCGCCCGGGGTCTGCTCGTGAGCGACGTGCTGTACATCGCGGGCGTCCTTTCGATCGTGCTCGGGATTCGCCGCATGGTGATCGAACGCGGCACCGGGGGGGCTCGCGACGATCTGCTCGACGCCGCCACGGTTGGCGCCGCGGCGTGCGTCGTGGTCTGGCAGCTGTTCGTCCTCAACGCCTCGACCGAGGGGCCGACGTTGGCGCGCGTCGTGCAGCTGTTCTATCCATTCAGCGACGCCATGCTGCTCGCGCTGCTGGCATGGTTGGCCTTCACGCCGGGGCTGCGGGCCCGATCGACGCAGCTCCTCGTGTCGTTCTTCGGTCTCGTGCTCGTCGCCGACGTGTTGTGGGCGGTGCTTCCGACGCACCTGTCGTTGCTCGCCCATGTCGCCGACCCGCTCTACACCCTTGCCTATGGCGTGCTCGTGGCCGCTGCTGCCCACCCGAGTGCTGTCGATGTGGCGGCGCCGGCCGAGGGCGCCGTCGCCCGGATCAACCCGGCGCGGATGGGATTCGTCGGGGTGGCCATGGTCGCCACGCCCTTCGCCGCGGCGCTGGCGGCCTCTGGTGGCTCGTCGGGCGCAGTGGGCCGATCGACCGGTGGACGCTGGCCTCTGCTCGGGTTGACGGTGGGCGCCGCCAGCCTGGTGGCGGCGCGGGTCTCGAACCTGTTCCGGCAGAACCTGCGGGCCGAGCGCCAGCTTCGTGAGCAGGGCCGTCGCGATCCGGTGACCGGTCTCGGGAACCGGACGGCGCTCGTCGAAGTGCTGGAGTACGGCGTGCATCGTGCGGCGGTGAGGGGGATGGATGCGTTTCTGCTGTTCATCGACCTCGACCGCTTCAAGGCCGTCAACGACGCGTTCGGCCATCCCACCGGGGACGAGTTGCTGCGACAGGTCGCCGACCGTCTGCGCGCCGCTCTGCCCGATGCCCTCGTCATCTCTCGCTTCGGCGGAGACGAGTTCGCGCTGGTCATCCGCGGCGCTGACTCCGACTTCGCCCTGAGCGAGGCCCGACGACTGCATGCCGCACTCGTCGAGCAGTACGTGCTCGGTACCACCGTGGTGTCGGTCGGCGCGAGCATCGGCGTCGGGATGTGCCAGGCGGGAACGTCGGTTGCTGCCCTGCTGCGCGACACGGATGCCGCCATGTACAAGGCGAAGCACGGGCATGGCGATCCGGTGCAGCTGTGTGACGAGGCACTGCAGTCGGTGGCGGCCCGACGTGAGCACATCGCTCAGGGTCTGGCGCGGTCGATGACCCTCGGACACCTCTCGGTCGTCTACCAGCCCATCGTGCGCGTCGCCGCCGCGCCGGGTGCTGCCGACCGCCTCTTCGGCTTCGAGGCCCTGGCGCGCTACGTCGATCCGACCCTCGGCCCTGTCTCGCCCCTGGAGTTCATCGCCGTGGCCGAGGACAGCGGGCTGATCGACGAGGTCGGACAGTGGATCCTCGACGAGGCGTGTCGGACGCTCGCGGAGATGAACGAACGGCGCGAATCGCCGGTGCAGATGTGGGTGAACCTCTCCGCGCGCCAGCTGGAGCGCGAGGGCGTAGCAGACGACGTGGCGTCCGTGCTGGCGCGCCATCGCGTGGCGCCGTCGCTCGTTTCGCTCGAGATCACCGAGTCGACGCTGATGCGCGACAGCCTGGCTGTCGGCGGCGCGCTCAGCGAGCTCAGCGCTCTGGGCGTCGACATCTCCCTGGACGACTTCGGCACGGGGTCGTCGTCGCTGTCCTATCTCAACCGGCTTCCGTTCACGAGCATCAAGGTCGACCGGAGCTTCGTGGAGTCGATGGACAGCGCCACACCGGAACGCTCGGCCGTCGCCGGGCTCCTATCGCTCGCTTCGACGATGGGTTGCCGCACGGTCGTGGAAGGCATCGAGACAGAGGAACAGGCCGAGTCGCTGCGACGCATCGGCGCGAGCCTCGCCCAGGGCTACCTGTTCGCCCGGCCGATGGTCCGCAGCGACGCCCTGGCGCTCGCCGCCGTCGGCACGAGCCGAGGCGACGTCGCACCGGCGGGTCCGACGCTGGCTGGTCCGACGCTGGCGGGTCCGACGCTGGCGGAGGCCGGCACCCGCTGATCCCAACCCGGTCGACGACGCGTAGCGTCCGACAACTACGTCACAGCCCTCACGTACAACGAGCGCCATGTTCCTCAGCGTGC
This sequence comes from Acidimicrobiia bacterium, assembly GCA_043741295.1. Lineage (GTDB taxonomy): Bacteria > Actinomycetota > Acidimicrobiia > Acidimicrobiales > Ilumatobacteraceae > JAYUAM01. The sequence goes on along the minus strand of JAYUAM010000562.1, from coordinate 4,472 downwards.
TCTGCGTCGTGTGTGGCTCGGCGGGCTCGGGCCGGCGGTCCGAACGGTTGTGCGAACGGTGTCGTGCCGGCTTCCACCCGCCCGACCCGGGCGCCGCCGACGCTGCACTCGTGGCGTACGACGAGCAGGGCCGGCTGCCGATCGTGGCGCTCAAGTACCGCGCGGGGCGTGCGCTCGTGCCGGTCCTGGCCGACGCGTTGGCGGCCCGCGTCGTCGAGGAAGGCTGGCGGTCCGGGCTCGACGCCGTCACCTGGGCACCGACGGGGGCCAGTCGCCGTCGGCGCCGCGGGTACGACCAGGCCGAGCTGCTCGCCCGGGCTGTCGCTCGGCGCCTGGGGGTGCGGGCACGCCGCCTGCTGGTGCGCGTGGGCGACGGGTCGCCGCAGACCGGGCGTGGTCGCCAGGCCCGGCTTGTCGGCCCGACGTTCGTGGCGATCGGTCGGGTGCCGCCCTGGGTGCTGGTCATCGACGACGTGGTGACCACGGGAGCCACGTTCGCCGCGGCACGAACGGCGCTGCTCGTCGGTGGGGCGCATCGCGTCTGGTGTCTGGCGGCGGCCGCCACCGCGCCGCGGGGCGTCGCGCCGGTGGAAGGGGATGCAGGGGCGGGGAGCTCCGGTGCTTCGCCCCGACGAGAATCGGAGCCGGAACCCGTGTCGCGGCGGCCGGCGATGTCCTATCCTCCTCACACCGGTGGCGAACTGGTCTCCGGCGGGTCGGGCGGCGCCGCGGTGCCGGTCGGCACGACAACTGAACCGGAGGCGTGCGTATGGATGTCACCGTGAGTAGCCGGCACATCGACCTGTCCAGCGAGCAAGAGGCGATCGTGCGCCGCAAGCTCGTCAACCTCGTGCGGATAGTCGGGGGGATGGACCGGGCCAACGTGCACTTCACGGAGGAACGCAACCCCCGCATCGCCGCCCGTGAGGTGTGCGAGGTCGTGCTCGAGGGCCACGGCCACCAGGTCATCGCCAAGGGTTCGGCGTCGGACCCGATTGCGGCGATCGACGCCACGATTGAAAAGCTCGAGCACCAGCTCCTGAGCTTGAAGAGCCGGATGATGGCCCGCTACCACGGGAAGGCGCACAAGACCGCCTGACGCGGCGGGCCAGGGCTTCGGGCGGTCGACCCCTCGCTGCGTGCCGGGAAGGCCGCGTCGAGGAGGCGGCGGATAGCATGTCAGGGTCTATGGGAATTCTCGATCGCATCCTGCGCGCCGGTGAAGGTAAGAAGCTCAAGGCGCTCGCCGGCCTCGTGCCCGACATCAACGTGTTCGAGCCACAGCTCACGGCGCTCTCCGACGAGGCCCTCCAGGCCAAGACGACGGAGTTCCGTCAGCGTTTGGCCAACGGCGAAGACCTCGACGACCTCCTCCTCGAGGCGTTCGCCGTCACCCGTGAGGCCTCGCGCCGCGTCATCGGGCAGCGCCACTACGACGTGCAGATGATGGGCGGCGCCGCCCTCCACTTCGGCTGGGTTGCGGAGATGAAGACGGGCGAAGGCAAGACGCTGGTGTCCACGTTGCCGGCCTACCTCAACGGCCTGTCCGGCAAAGGCGTGCACCTCATCACGGTCAACGACTACCTCGCCCGGCGTGACGCCGAGTGGATGGGGCGCATCCACCGTTGGATGGGGCTCACGGTCGGGCTCGTGATTCCCGATGTCGACGACGCCGTGGCCAAGCGGGCGGCGTACGCCTGCGACATCACGAACGGTACGAACAACGAGTTCGGGTTCGACTACCTGCGCGACAACATGGCCACGCGGCCCGAGGAGAAGGTCCAGCGGGGGCACAACTTCGCCATCGTCGACGAGGTCGACTCGATCCTCATCGACGAGGCCCGAACCCCGCTGATCATCTCCGGCCGGCTCGCCGACGCCGCCAAGCTGTACTACAAGTTCGCCGCCATCGTCCGCAGGCTGCAGCGCGACACCGACTACGAGGTCGACGAGGAGAAGCGCACGATCGCCCCGACGGAAGAGGGCATCGACGGCGTCGAGAAGGAGCTCGGCGTCGAGAACCTCTACGACGAGGTGAGCCAGGACCTCGTCCACCAGCTGTCGGTCGCCATCAAGGCCAAGGAGCTGTACAAGCGCGACAAGGATTACATCGTCCAGCACGGCGAGGTGAAGATCGTTGACGAGTTCACCGGCCGCATCCTCGAGGGGCGCCGCTGGAGCGAGGGCATCCACCAGGCGGTCGAGGCGAAGGAAGGGGTGAAGATCAAGGAGGAGAACCAGACGCTCGCCACGATCACGCTCCAGAACTACTTCCGCATGTACGACAAGCTCGCCGGCATGACCGGCACGGCCTCCACCGAGGCGGCCGAGCTGATGTCCACCTACGGCCTGAACGTCGTGCCGATCCCCACGAACCGGAACATGGTCCGCCTCGACCAGCCCGACCTCATCTACAAGACCGAGCAGGCCAAGTTCGACGCCGTCGTGGACGATCTCGCCGAGCGCTATGAGACGGGCCAGCCCGTGCTCGTCGGCACCGTCAGCGTGGAGAAGAGCGAGTTCCTCTCCAAGCAGCTCCAGCGGCGCGGCATCCCGCATGAGGTGCTCAACGCCAAGCAGCACACCCGGGAAGCGCCGATCGTCGCCCAGGCCGGGCGGCTGCACTCCGTCACCGTGGCCACCAACATGGCCGGCCGCGGCGTCGACATCGTGCTCGGCGGCAACCCCGAGGGCCTCGCCCAGCGCGAGGTGCTCGGCGAGGGTCTCGATCTGGCATCGGAAGAGGGTCAGGCCCGCTACCAGCAGCTCGTCGACAAGTACGGGCAGGAGTGCACGGCCGAAGGCGACGAGGTGCGTGCGCTCGGCGGCCTCTACGTGCTCGCCACCGAACGTCACGAGTCGCGCCGCATCGACAACCAGCTGCGCGGCCGTTCGGGCCGCCAGGGCGATCCGGGCTCGTCGCGCTTCTATCTTTCGCTCGACGACTCGCTGATGCGCATCTTTGCCGGCGACCGGGTGCGCGCCATCATGGAACGCCTGAAGATGCCCGACGGCGAGGCGATCGAGGCCGGCATCGTGACGCGCAGCATCGAAGGCGCGCAGCGCAAGGTCGAGGCGCGCAACTTCGACGTGCGCAAGCAATTGCTCGAATACGACGACGTGAGCAACGACCAGCGCAAGGTCATCTACCAGCAGCGCAACGACATCCTCGAAGCCGACAGCCTGGCCGCGCAGATCACCAACCTGCGCCTGAGCACGATGACCGACGTGGCTCGCACCTATGTGCCGGCCGAAAGCGTGGAAGAGCAGTGGGATCTGCCTGCGCTCGAGAAGGTGTTGCGCGACGAATGGCAGGTCGAACTCGCGCTGAAAGCCGAAGTCGAAGGCAGCGAATCGATCACCGACGAGGAGATCGTCGACAAGGTCGTCAAGGCGGCCGACGCCGCCTTCGAGGTCAAGATCCAGCGCGTCGGCCTCGAGCAGTTCACGCCCTTCATGCGGATGATCCTGTTGCAGTCGATCGACTCGCACTGGCGCGAGCACCTGGCCGCGCTCGACTATCTGCGCCAGGGCATCCATCTGCGCGGCTATGCGCAGAAGAATCCGAAGCAGGAATACAAGCGCGAGGCCTTCGAGCTCTTCTCGCAACTGCTCGATGTCGTGAAGATGGACGTGACACGCGTTCTGATGACGGTGCGCATCCAGAGCGAGGAAGAAGCCAACGCCGCCGCCGCCGCGCTCGAAAGCCAGGCCGAGCATTTCAGCAACGTCACCTATACGCATCCGAACGACGACGGCAGCGTATCGCAGGAAGGCGAGGGCGGTGCCGCCGCGGCCCTGGCCCTGCCGCTGCCGCTGCCCGACGCTGCCGTGCCCAAGGTCGGCCGCAACGAGCCCTGCCCCTGCGGCAGCGGCAAGAAGTACAAGAACTGCCACGGCCGGCTCGCCTGAGGGCGATCCGATGGACGCGCAGACGCTGCGCGAAGCGCCTCGCGTTGTGCACACCGGCCGGCTGCGGCTCGAAGCGCCACGCGTCGAACATGCGCCGGCCTTTCTTGCGATGCTCAATGGCTCGCTGGCCGCCTGGCGCTTCATCGGCTGGGGCCGCGAGCCGCGCGATCTGGCCTGGGCCGAGCGCTTCTGCCGCCGCGGCGCGCAGTATGTGGACGACGGCGAGGACCTGATCTTCACCGTATTCGAGACCGCGACCGGTGCCTGCATCGGCCGCGTCGACCTGCACAGCTTCGATTTCGATACGCCGCGCTGCGAGGTCGGCTATGCCGGCAACGTGGCGCACGCCGGCCGCGGGCTGATGCGCGAGGCGGTGCTGGCGGTGGTCGAGCTGGCGTTCGGTCTGGGCATCGAACGCGTCGAAGCTTTCAGCGATCTGCGCAACCGGCGCGCGATCGAATTTGCGCTGGCGCTCGGTTTCGAGAGCGAAGGCGTGGTGCGCTCGCGCGAACGCGATCCGCAGGGACTGCTGTGCGACCAGGTGCTGCTCGCGCGATTGA
>JAYUAM010000561.1:0-1535 GCA_043741295.1 Acidimicrobiia bacterium | reverse complement strand
GCGGGCAGCTGATGGCCAACTACCTGTCGAACTCCGGCGGTGCGTGGGACAACGCCAAGAAGTACATCGAGGACGGTAACGAGGGCGGCAAGGGTTCCGACGCCCACAAGGCCGCCGTCATCGGCGATACCGTCGGCGACCCGTTCAAGGACACGGCCGGCCCGGCGCTCAACCCGCTGATCAAGGTCATGAACCTCGTCTCGCTGCTCATCCTCCCGGCCGTCATCAAGCTGCGCAACAACGACGCCGGTCGCTACACGATCGCCGTCGTCTGCCTCGTGATCCTCATCGGCGCCATCGCCTTCTCGAAGCGCCGCAGCGAGGGCATCGCCGCCTGACAGCGGTCACGCGACCCCCGCACGCGCGACCGGAGCGAAGTCGGACGTACCAGCCTCAGCGAGGCAGGTATGCTCGCGACGCCGAGGTTGGGGGGCCGAGCGTGAAGGACCTGAACAGCGTCCACCTGTCGGGACGTCTCACCGCAGACCCGAGCGCGCGCCGAAGTGGCGAAGGACGCGCCGTTGCGTCGTTCCGGCTCGCCGTGCACCGTGACGCCGAGAATGCCGACTTCTTCAACGTCGTCTGCTTCGACCGCCTCGCCGACTCGGTGAGCCGCTACCTGAGCAAGAGTCGACGGGTGATCGTCGAGGGTCGGCTCGCCCAGCGCGACCACGACGGCGACCGCGTCGAGATCATCGCCAGCGACGTGCACTTCCTCGAGGGCACCCGCCGCCCGAGCGAGGACGAGGACCACGGCGCGCCCGGCGAGCCGAATGTGCCGGGCGTGCCGAATGAGCACGGTGCCGGGGCGACCAGCGGGCGGGCCGACTAACCTCGCACGGTGCTCCACGCAGTCCTGACCGCCAGCATCCTGTCGCCTGAGACGATCGTCGGGAAGGGCGGGCTGCTGCTCGTCGCCGCGATCATCTTCGCCGAGTCGGGTCTTCTCGTCGGCTTCTTCCTGCCCGGCGATTCGTTGCTCTTCGTCACCGGGTTCCTGGCGACGAAGCCCGCCAAGCTCCCCCACGTCAACTACCCCCTACCGGTGGTGCTCGTCGTCCTCGTGATCGCGGCGATCGCGGGCGACCAGGTCGGCTACCTCTTCGGTCGCCGCGTCGGCCCGTCGTTGTTCCGGCGACCCGACTCACGGTTCTTCAAGCAGCAGAACGTCGAGAAGGCGCAGGTCTTCTTCGAGCACCACGGCCCGAAGACGATCGTGCTCGCCCGCTTCGTCCCGATCGTGCGCACGTTCGCGCCGATCCTGGCCGGCGCAAGCAGGATGCACTATCGCCAGTTCCTCAGGTTCAACCTCGTCGGCGGCACGCTGTGGGCCGCCGGGGTCACGACGCTCGGCTACTTCCTCGGCCAGGTCGGCTTCGTCCGCCGGAACATCGAGATCGCCGCCATCGTGATCGTGCTCCTCTCGCTGCTCCCCGTGGCGCTCGAGGTCAGGAAGCACCGCGCCGCGGCCCGGTCCGCCACCCCGCCGGCGTGAGGTGATGCTCGACCACGAGCACACCGCCCGGTAGCGGCCA
>JAYUAM010000560.1:0-1538 GCA_043741295.1 Acidimicrobiia bacterium | reverse complement strand
GGGCGGTAGTCCTTCAGGAACTGGCCCCACACGTGGGTGCCGGTGTTGATGCCGTCGATGATCGGGTCGACGATGCGCGCGGCACCATCGACGATGTCGAGCGGCGGGTGGAAGTGCTGCTCGCGGACCTTGCGGTCGGCGATGTGCTTCGGGTCTTCGTCGCTCACCCAACCGGTGTCGACGCTGTTCATGTGGATGCCGTCGGCGTGGTAGTCGGCCGCGGACGTGCGCGTCATCATGTTCAGCGCCGCCTTCGCCATGTTGGTGTGTGGATGCCGGGTGGTCTTCAGCTTCCGGTAGAACTGCCCCTCCACCGCCGACACGTTCACGATGTGCTTGTCGCGTCCGGGGGTGCGCAGCATCAACGGCTTCAACCGGGCGTTGAGCACGAACGGCGCGACGGCGTTGACCAGCTGCGTCTCGAGCAGCTCGACCGACGAAACCTCGGCGAGCGTCAACCGCCACGAGTTGCGGTCGCGCAGGTCGATCTGTTGGCGGTCCTGGTCGAGGCGGCCCTCGGGGAAGAGGTCGCGCTGCGGGGCGTCCTCGGCGAGGAGCGCTACCTGAGTCATCTCCGCCGACCGCACGAGACCCGGCAGCACCGTCGCATCGCGACCAGGCTCGTCGGGCGGCGGAAGCGCCGAGCTCACAGGGGTCGCGGCATCGCCGAGCTCGCCGATGCGGGCCTGCCCGACGCCATCGGTGTCGGTGTCGGCGGGCAGCATGTCGTAGCGGCGCAGGCCCTCGTAGCCGCCGACGAGCGCGCGGGCGTGCGCGGGCATCATGGCGATCGCCGCCGTCTCCAGCCCCATCATGTGCTCGTAGAAGCCCGGCGGCCGGCGAACGGTCTGGCAGGCATTGTTGACGATGAAGTCGAGCCGGTCGGTGGTCGTGGCGAGGTGATGACAGAACGCCTCGACGCTCGGCGTGTGCCGCAGGTCGAGCCCGTAGATCTCGAGACGGTGGCCCCAGTCGCCGAAGCCGGTCTCCTCGGCGTAGCGCAGCGCGGCGTCACGGGGGAAGCGCGTCGTGACGATCAGGCGGGCGCCGGCCCGCAGCAGCTTGATGCCGGCCTGGTAGCCGATCTTCACGCGGCCGCCGGTGAGCAGCGCGACGCGGCCCGACAAGTCGGCGGTCTCGGTGCGCTTGGCGAGGTTGAACTCGGCGCACTCCGGGCAGAGCTGGTCGTAGAACGGGTGCACGAGGGTGAACTTCCGCTTGCACACGTAGCAGTGCTGGGGATCGACCAGCTCGCGGAACTCCGGATCGTCGACGACGCCGTCGTCAGCCGTCGTAGAGGGGAAGACGTTCGGCGTGAGATACACCGGCTTGGCCCGCAGCGCCCGGATGCCCGTCTCGTTGAGCACCTGCTGGTGACGGGTCGTGCGATCGGTCTTCTGCTTGCGGCGGATGAGCTTGATCTGCTGCCGGCGCAGTTCGAGATCGGGCTGGTACAACTCGCCCGCCGCGTTCGACAGCCGGGACAGCTCCTCGTTCGACAACGAGGCGAGCACCCCGCGGTCGGCGATCACCGCCTC
>JAYUAM010000559.1:0-3923 GCA_043741295.1 Acidimicrobiia bacterium | reverse complement strand
GCTGTCGCCCTACCGCTGGATGACGTGGGTGGCCATCATCTCTATCTGGATGCTCCACACGTTCATCATCTCGACTTTCCCGCTGGCGGTGCCGCTGGAGTGGAACGTCTTCTTCATGTTCTGCGTCGCGTTCCTGTTCGCCAACTTCCACGCCGGAAGCGGCTACGGGTTGGGGGACATGACCCCGGCGCTCCTGGCGATCGTGGTCATCGCCGCGCTGTTCCCGATCGCCCTCGGCGCAATCCGGCCGCAGTACGTGTCGTTCCTGGTCGGCATGAAGCAGTACGCCGGCAACTGGGCGGCCGCTACCTGGTCGTTCCGCGACAAGTCGATGGAGGACCGGATCAACGAGAACGTCGTCAAGTCAGCCGACAACCAGATCGACCAGATCGAACCCCTCTTCGGCAAGGAGATCTCGGAGATCTTCATCCAGAAGGCGGTGGCGTTCCGCATGATGCACCCGCACGGGCGGATGCACATCTCCGCGCTGATGCGCCACACCGACGGGTTGGATCATCGGGTCCAGCGCGAAGCCGAGTTCGTGAGCAACGTCCTCACCGGGTGGAACTTCGGCGATGGCCACTGTCACGACGAGCGGCTGATCGAGGCGCTCCAGGAACGTTGCCACTACGAGCCGGGCGATGTGGTGGTCGCGTGGACGGAGTCGCAGCCGGCGTTCACCAAGAAGGTGCAGTACCGGGTGATCGATGCGGCGTTGGGCACCGTCGAGAAGGGCTGGTACCACAACGACGATGCCGCCGACGAGCAGCCGTGGCTGCCGAACGGCCCGATCCCGCACACGGTCACGTGGACCCTGCCGGGCTACAGCGCCCCGGGCGTCGCCTATCCGGGACCGGGCACCCGGGTGTGAGCCGGGTAACTGACCCGATCCCCGCGTGAGCTCCGCCATCGTCGTCGGGAGCGGGCCGAACGGGCTCGCTGCCGCGGCGCGGCTCGCGCGCGCCGGGCTCGACGTGACGGTGCTCGAAGCGAGCGACACGATCGGTGGCGGCGCCCGCAGTTCGGAGGTGATCGTCCCCGGTCTGGTGCACGACCACTGCTCGGCGTTCCACCCGATCGCCGCGGCATCACCGTTCCTCGCTGGGCTCGACCTGGCCTCGCACGGGCTCACCTGGCGGCAACCGGCAGTGGACTGCGTTCACCCGCTCGACGACGGGTCGGCCGGCGTGCTCCATCGATCGATCGATCGCACGGCCGAGGGTCTCGCCGCCGACGGGCAGCGATGGCGTCGCGTGTTCCAACCGTTGGCCACGCGGTTCGACGACCTGCTCGACGACGCCACGCAGCCCGTTCTTCGGGTACCCCGCCACCCGTTGCTACTGGCCAGGTTCGGTGCTGCCGCCATGCTGCCGGCCACGACGGTGGCGCACTACTGGAGAACAGAGAGGGCCAAGGCGCTGTGGGCCGGGGTCGCCGCGCACGCCTTCTACCGTCTCGACCGTCCGATGACGAGCGCGGTCGGGCTGATGCTGGTCACCGCCGGGCACGCGCGGGGGTGGTTGGTGGCCGAAGGCGGCTCGCAGGCGATCGCCGACGCGCTGGCGGCCGACATCCGAGCACACGGCGGGGTCATCGAGACCGGTCAGCGCGTGACGTCGGCTCGCAATCTTCCGCCGAGCGACGTGTTGATGCTCGACGTTCCCCCGTCGACCGCAGCCGACATCCTCGGCGATCGGTTGCCCACCCGGGTCGCGCGCGCCTACCGCCGCTACCGGCACGGGCCTGGTGCGTTCAAGGTCGATTTCGCCGTTGAGGACGGAGTTCCGTGGGTGTCATCCGAGGCGCGCCAGGCGGGCACGGTCCACCTCGGCGGCGATGCCGACGAGGTCGTGGCCAACGAGCAGTCGGTGCACAAGGGCGCCATGCCTCAGCGGCCCTTCGTGCTCGTCGGCCAGCAGTACCTCGCCGACCCGGGCCGGTCGGTCGGCAACACCCATCCGGTGTGGAGCTACGCCCACGTGCCGAACGGGTACACGGGCGACGCCACCGACGCGATCACCGCCCAGATCGAGCGGTTCGCTCCCGGCTTCCGCCAACGGATCGTCGGGATGGCGGTGCGGTCGACAACAGAGATGTCGACGTACAACCCCAACTACGTCGGAGGCGACATCATCGGCGGAGCGTCGTCGCTTGTGCAGCTGCTGTTCCGGCCCCGCTTCGCCGTCGACCCGTACTTCACCGGTGTCCCCGGCGCGTACCTGTGCTCGGCGTCGACCCCGCCCGGGGCGGGAGCCCACGGCATGTGCGGCGCCAACGCCGCCGCTCGCGCCCTCGCGGCGTTGGCGCGCGAAACGACGTGACGGGTTTACACACGTCCCTCGATGAGGGCGGTGAGCTTGTCGAGCGCCATCGTCCATCCGGTTGCGCCGGGGGAGCCGGCCGGGATTCCGGCGTGGGTCAGGGTCATCCTCGTACGGCCGCCGAGGTCGTCGAGCTCGACGGTCACCTCGGTCGTGGTCGGGTGTCCGTCGGGCATGCCCATGTCGGCGGGCGACTGGATGTTGCCGTGCTCGTCGCACATCGACTCCGTGTAGACGAGACGCTTGTTGGTGTCGACGGCGCGGTACTCCCCGGTGAACCACATGCGCATCGTGCCGTTCGGTGTCTCCATCTGCATGCACACGAGGCGTGTTCCGCCGACGCGCACGTCCATGGTGGCGATGGGGATGGATGCGCCGTTCGGGCCGTACCAGGCGGCGAAGTGCTCGGGGGTGGTCCACATCTGCCAGACGACGTCGGGTGTGGCATCGACCGTGCGCTCGATCACGACCGAATTCTGAGCTGGGTTGTCGTCAGCCATGAGGCGTACCTGTCTTCCGTTGTCGTCGGGGTCGCGATGGTGGTCGGAGCAGCTCGATGTAGTCGTCCATGCGGTCGAAGCGGGCTTCCCAGATCGGCCGGTACTGCTCTGCCCAGCTCGAGACCTCGGCGAGCGGTGCGGGGTCGAGCGAGCAGGGCCGGAATTGGGCGCGTTGGCTGCGCACAATCAGACCGGCGCGCTCGAGCACCTTGAGGTGCTTCGAGATCGCCGGCAGGGTCAGGTCGAACGGTTCGGCGATCTCGTTGACGTTCGCCTCTCCCTGGGCGAGGCGGGCCAGGATCGCCCGCCGTGTCGTGTTGGCCAGCGCGGCGAAGGTCTCGTCGAGGCGGTCGTCCGTGAGCGCTTGGGCCATCGATGCTCCCCGTGCTTTACCGATCAGATACATAACCATAGCGGAAAGTACAGGAGGGAAACCGATGCAGTCAACGAGTTCGGTGAGGCGTGGATGATCAACGACCCATCCGGACGCCGTCCGCGCGACGATGGAGGGCTCGACGAGCAGGCACGATGATGAGTGGGACACGACGGTGAGCAGGGCCACGAAGACCGGGACGCCGAAGACCCGGACGGCGGCGGCGTCTTCGCCGAGAGATGCCGACGGCCACGACCTGATCCGTGTGCACGGCGCTCGCGAGAACAACCTGAAGGACATCAGCGTCGACCTCCCGAAGCGCCGGTTGACGGTGTTCACCGGCGTGTCCGGCTCGGGCAAGAGCTCGCTGGTGTTCGGCACGATCGCCGCCGAATCGCAGCGGATGATCAACGAGACCTACAGCGCGTTCGTGCAGGGCTTCATGCCGACGCTGGCGCGGCCCGAGGTCGACCTGATGGAGGGTTTGACGACGGCGATCATCGTCGACCAGGAGCGCCTCGGCGCCAACTCGCGCTCCACGGTCGGCACAGCCACCGATGCCAACGCCATGCTGCGGATCGTCTTCAGCCGCCTCGGCCAGCCGTACATCGGCCCGCCCAACGCGTTCTCGTTCAACGTCCCCTCGGTGCGGGCGAGCGGCGCGATCACGGTCGAGCGCGGCGCCACCAAGACCGTGCGGAAGACCTTCACCCGTCTCGGCGGCATGTG
>JAYUAM010000558.1:0-1540 GCA_043741295.1 Acidimicrobiia bacterium | reverse complement strand
ACCGTCGCGACGATCTCGCAGACCACCGACGCCAGCCTGAAGAGCGGTGCCAACGTGTTCCTCAGTGGCGCGGCAACGATGGCGGCCACGTCCACCTCCACGCCGACCGCGTCCACCACGGGCGTCAATGTCGGTGCCCTCGTCGGGGCGGCGCAATTCGTCACCACCAACCTCGGTGGCACGACCAAGGCCGGCAGCGAAACCGGTGCCGTGCTGCGCGGCACCAGCTTGTCGGCGACCGCGACTTCAACGAACAGCAATGCGGGCCAGGACAACGTCTCGGCCAGTTTCGTCGGCGTCAGCTTGCTCGGCGGCAGCGGCGCTGTGCTCAGCTCGAACGTCACGCAAGCCACCGATGCGTCGCTCGGCGGCAACATCAGCCTGAGCGGCGGCGCGACGCTCAATGCCACATCCAACACCTGGTCAACGGCGCGCAACGAAAATCTTTCGGTTAGCGGCGTGAGCATCAGCATCCTGAACATCAACGCGACGCTGGCCGGCTCGACGACGGCTGGCGTCGCCGACGCGGGCAACCTCACGGCGGCAGCGTTGTCGGTCAGTGCCATCGGAAACGCGACGTCGACGGCAGAGACACGCTTCATCGGCGTCTCGGCTGCGGGTGTCAGCATATCGGAGACGACAGCGTCACTCGCGCAGACGGTCGATGCCCGCATCGGCAAGAACGCGCACGTTGCGCTTGACATCGGTGCCGCGCAACTGACCGCGACCGGCACGGGCACGTCGACCGCCTCGAACAGCGCATTGAACATCGGCCTCGCGTTCGGCGTGAGCTCGATGAACATCACGGCGACGACAAGCGGCGGTGTGCATTCCTTCGTCGACGACGGCGCCACCGTCACTGCGGGTTCCGTCAACCTCTCAGCCACGGGGACGCAGACGCCCACGGTCAGCAATTCGTTCATCGGCGTCGGCCTGATGTCGATCGGCCTCACCACACTCAGCGCATCCGACACGACGGCGGTCACCGCCTACATCGGCAGCCAGGCCGGCGGCAGCACGCCGACCAGCGTGACGACAACCGGTGCGGCCGGCGTCACGGCCACGGCCACGACCACATCCAGGCCCAGGGCCACGGCCGATTTCGTCAGCGTCGGGATTCTCGGCAGCGGCGGCAGGACCACGACCACGGCCACCGGCTCCGCCAGCGCGCAGGCTTTTGTCGGCAACAACGCCAGCGTGGACAGCAATGCCTACGACGTCAGCTTCACCGGCGTCGCCCAGGCGGGCGCTATCGCGCAGGGCAGCGGCGTCAACGCGTCTTTGGGCGTGGCTGCGGGCACCGCGTCTTCCACCGCCAGCTTGAACACCCGTGTCGGCGCCTTCACCGTCGGCACCGGCGCGCTGGCCGGCCGGGATGTCAGCTTCACGGCCCGACTGAACCGCAATGCTGCGGGTGCCGTCGATCTGCCGGCAGGATTCGGCGAGCCCGCCTACGCGACGGTGAAGCTCGGCGCAGGCGCCCTGCTGGCCGGCGTGGCCGGCGCAACGGTGACTGCCAGCGACACCCCGACCGTGAACA
>JAYUAM010000557.1:0-1542 GCA_043741295.1 Acidimicrobiia bacterium | reverse complement strand
CGTTGCAGGCGATGGTACAGGGGCAGCTGTCGCGGCAGCTGCGACCGGCCACCGAACGCATCCGTCAGCCGGGCCCCGTCGACGTCGTCGGTCAGGTGCTGGCGGCTGAACTCGACAACGTGCACGTCACGCTCGACCGCGTCGATCGCGCCGGCTTCGAGCGCGCCGTATCGGCGCTCGCCGACGACAAGGCGCGTGTGCTGCTCGCTTCGGGAGACGCGTCGGCCGGCGTTCTCCAGCAGTTCGCCGCCGAGCTCGCGATGTTGCGTGATGGCGTCGTGCTCCTCGACGGCAGCGAAGTCGCCGTGGCGCGCCGGGCGGCCACGGTCGGCCCGGACGACGTGGCCGTGGTGCTCGATCTGCGGCGCTACGACCGGGCGGTGATGGCGCTCGCCCGGCGGGTGGCGGCGGCGGGCGCCACGGTCGTCGCCCTCACGGACCGGACGCTGTCTCCCCTCGCCGCCGTCGCCGACATCACGTTCGTCGTCTCGGCCACCGGCGTCGGGCCGTTCGATTCCTACGTCGGTGCGCTGGCGTTGTTGAACGCGATCACCGCCGAGGTGGCGGCGCGGCTGCGCTCATCGGCCACCGAACGCCTCGACCGCATCGAGGCCGATTGGTCGTCGATCGGCGCCCTCGTCGACGACTGAACGACGCGCGGAGGGACCGCGGTCGTCGAGCCAGGGTGAGCGGCCGTCAGCCGAATCGGGTGGTGATGACCCGGCCGTCGCGCTCGCCGGCGGAGGGGGCGAGGTCGTCGACGACGAACGTGCGCTGCAGCCAGCGGTCGGTGCCGTCGTAGCGGGCGCGGAACGGGCTGCGTCCGTGGACGGCGGCGTGGTTGTCGACGACGAGCAGATCGCCGGTGCCGAGCGCTACGCCGATGTGGTGCGCACGAACAGCGCGCCGTAGCTCCTGCAACGCGTCGTCGGCCTCGGTGTCGATGCCGACCATGAGGTCGGCATCGAAGGTGAGCGTCGGTCGGTCGGTGCCGCCCGTAAGCACCGGCACCGGCGGACCGAGGGGGCTCCGGAGCCGGGAGCGATCATCGTTGTCGCCAACGGCGGGTGTGGAGAGGTAGCTGGCGTCGACACCGGTGCGGAACCGGGGCTGGGCGAGAACCGAAAGGCACCGGTCGGAGAGCAACGGCAGCACCGCTCCGATCGAGCAGAGCAACGTGCGTGCCTCGCCGAACGGGTCGGCCCGCAGGCCGAGCAGGAGCAGGAAGCGCGGCTTGTGCGGGTGGAAGGCCGCTTCGGTGTGGAACTCGAGCGTGACCGCTGACGAGGTCGACGTCTGCGTCTGCGCCGCGCCCGCCGTGGGCACGAGGTTCTGCACCAGTTCGCCACCGTGCTCGGGTCGGTAGCCCACCGGCTCGCCGAGCACGCGGGCTACGGTGAGGAGCACGAACTCGCTCACGCGGTCCTTGTCCGTGTGGTGCCGCGGGCTCGCGGGGGTGGCCGGCACGTCGCCGACGGGGAGCCCGCGGATGACCAGCGCGCCCGACGGATGCGAGCCCCCAGCGAACGCCGCGAGCGCGTC
>JAYUAM010000556.1:0-1543 GCA_043741295.1 Acidimicrobiia bacterium | reverse complement strand
TGGTTCGGACGCTACGACCGCGGCACCTCGACTCTCGATCCTTGACCTCGTCGCGTCATCGTGCCGCGATCAGGTTCGCCTGCGTTCGGCTACGTCTCCGCAGACGCCAGGGCCACGAGCCGCTACGTCGAACCGTGCCAACTCGTGGCCCTCGACACCCGCTGGTATCTCGTCGCGTACGACTGCGATCGTTCGGACTGGCGGACCTTCCGCGTCGACCGGATGGACGAGCCTGTGCCGGCCCGCAACACGTTCCCGACGAGAGCCGCTCCGGCACGCAACCTGCAGGACTACGTCCGATTCAACATGAGCGAACGCAACGCCAGGCACCGGGTCGTTCTCGAGGTCGATGTTCCCGGCGACCGCGTGCGGGATACGTACGGGACCTGGGTCGACGTCGACGATCTCACCGACGGGCGATGCCGACTGACGATGGACACGGACTCGTTTCGCTGGCCGACCCACATCGTCGCCAACCTGGACGCGCCGTTCACCGTCGTGAGCCCACCAGCGTTCCAGCAACACCTTCTCTCTGTGGCGGCGCGGTTCGACGGGTCCAGTCGTGAGGACTCACCCGACGGCGATCGCGAGGCCGTCGACCACCTCGAACCCGGGCAGGGATGTCAGCTGGCCTGGGGCGAGGCGCAGCTTCGAAGTTCGGTTTCCGCCTCCGAGCACGATGCGCTCCCGCGAGACGACGCGGGCGTCGATCCACACCGGGATCTCGTCGGGCAGGCCGAGCACCGTGACCCCACCCCGCTCCATCGTCGTGGCGGCGGCGACGGCGTCAATCGAGGCGAACGACGCCTTCTTCGCTCCGAGCCGGCGGCGGACGACACCGTTCACGTCGAGTCGATCGGTGGCGAGGACCGCACAGGCGACGAGGACGGCGCCGGTCAGGGAACCGCCTTTCCCGGTCACGACGATCGTGTTCACGGAGTCCTCCGGGGCGATCCCGTAGGCGCGACAGAACGCCTCGGTGTCAGCGAGGTCGGGGTCGCAGGGCAGCACCTCGACATCGAGCCCGGCGGTCTGCACGGCCGCCGCGACGAGCGGGTGCAACCCGGTGAACGGAATCGCCTCCACCCGACGAGCGTAGCGACGCAAGACGCTGCGGGTCGCCGTCGGGGCCGGTGACGGCGCACGGGTTGTCGTCGGCGGAACGCGACGGTTACCGTCCGCGAGCGAGCGCCGGAACCGATTGCGCGGCCGGCAGAGGGGTAGACCCATGAAGACGATGCGCACGCCCGACGACCGCTTCGTCGACCTGCCCGATTTCCCCTACGCGCCGCACTACGTCTCGATCGACGACGGCGACGGCGGTGAGCTGCGCGTCCACTACCTCGACGAGGGGCCGGCCGACGCGGCACCCGTTCTGCTGATGCACGGCGAGCCGTCGTGGTCGTTCCTGTACCGCCGGATGATCCCGACGCTCGTCGCCGCCGGCCATCGCGTGGTCGCGCCCGATCTCGTCGGATTCGGTCGTTCCGACAAGCCGAGCGAGCAGGCCGACTACACCTACGCCCGCCACGTCCGATGGATG
>JAYUAM010000555.1:0-3933 GCA_043741295.1 Acidimicrobiia bacterium | reverse complement strand
GGCCGAAGCGACTGTCGACGATCGGGCGGAGACGACCGCCGGCGAACAGTGGCAGCACCTCGGCGGCGAACCGCTGCGTGACGGCGATCTTCTCCTCGATCGGCCGCGACCGCAGCGCCGTGCCGACGAGGGTCAGTCGCTTGCGCAGCACGATCCCGAGGTCGATCGACGCTCCCCCGCCGGCCATCACCCCGACCTGCACGACGCGTCCCCTGGGCGCGACGACGGCGAGGTTGCGGGCCAGCTCGTCGCCGCCGACAACGTCGAGGACCGTGTCGAACCCGGCGGGCACGGCGGCGGCCGCATCGGCCGCCCAGTCGTGCGGGCTGCGCTCGAGCACGAGGTCGGCCCCTAGCCCGCGACACGCGTCGGCCTTGCCGGCCGAGCAGGTGACGGCGATGCGGGCCCCCATCGCCTTGGCGATCTGGATGGCCGCGGTGCCGACGCCCGACGCGCCGGCGTGCACGAGCGCCCACCGACCCGACGTGAGCCCGCCCTGGATCACGAGGGCGTCCCAAGCGGTGATGAACACCTCGGGGATCGCGCCGGCGTCGGCCATCGCCACCTCGCTGGGTACCGCCATCACCTGACGCTCGTGCACCGCAAGGCGCTCGGCGTAGGCGCCGGCGGCGACGAGCCCCATCACCTGGTCGCCGACCGTCCACTGCGTCGCCCGCTCGCCGCACGCCGCGACCGTGCCGGCGAACTCCAGGCCGGGGATCTCGATCGGCTCGGCATACGGCGGTGGGTAGAAGCCCATCCGCTGCAACAGGTCGGCGCGGTTGACGGCGGTCGACACGACGTCGACGACGATCTCCTCCGGCCCGGGCACCGGGTCGGAGACCTCCTCGATGGTGAGTACCTCGGGACCACCATGGGCACGGAGAACGACAGCACGCATCTCGACAGTCTGGCCCGCACCGGCGAGGTGCCTCCGATTCTGGCGTCGCCAGTGGTCGTAGAGCGACACTTCCTGACGCCAGAATCGAGGGAGCGGGCACGTCGCGCTCCACTAGGGGGATGCGGTCATGTCTGCAGCGAGCACCGAACCAGCGACAGGCGAGTTCGCCGGTCGCGTCGCCATCGTCACCGGGTCGTCGAGCGGGATCGGCGAGGCGACGGCCCGGCGGCTGAGCGCGCTCGGCGCGTCGGTGGTCGTGAACTCGTCGTCGTCGGTCGAGGCCGGGCAGGCGGTGGCCGCTTCGCTCCCGGGCGAGTCACTCTACGTGCAGGCCGACATCGCCGACCAGTCCCAGGGTCGGGCGCTGCTCGACGCCACGATCGAACGGTTCGGCCGGCTCGACATCCTGGTGAACAACGCGGGGTGGACGACGCTCGTACCCCATCCCGACCTCGAAGCGCTGACCGACGAGATCTTCGAGAAGACGTTCCGGGTCAACGTCTTCGGAACATGGTGGCTGACCAAGGCGGCGATGCCGCTCCTGCGCCAGAGCGACGACGGGAACGTGGTGACGATCACCTCGCTCGCCGGCCTGCGCCCGGCCGGAAGCTCGGTGGCGTACTCGATGACGAAGGCGGCGCTCAACCAGATGACCGAGCTGCTCGCCAAGTCGTGCGGCCCGGTTCGGGTGAACGCCGTCGCGCCAGGGTTGGTGGCCACCCCGTGGACCGACACGTGGGACGCCCAGCACGCCAACGTGGCCAAGATCGCCCCGCTCAAGCGGTCGGCCACCCCCGACGACTGCGCCGAGGCCGTGCTCGCCGTCCTGCGCTGCAAGTACGCGACCGGCGCGATCTTCGCCGTCGACGGCGGCCTCCGCTTCGTGATCTGACCCGGGGCGTCCGGCCACCGTCGGCCTATCGTGCCACCGATGGTCGATGAGCACCGTGCCCTGAGCGACCGGCGGATTCCCGTTGTTTCCCGCGGGAAACACGCGCCGGTGCCGCAGAACCATTGATCGGACCGCCCGGCGACCGATGTGGTCGGTGAGGTCCGGCGGCTGCGCGCTCGGCGAGCGTCGACTACTTGGCTGAGTCGGCGTGCGTTGCCAACGGCGTGTGCCGAGCAAGGGCGGCAAAGTCGGCATCGGCGTGAAGGACTTGCGCATTCGAGCGAATGGCGACCGCCCCGATCAGGCAGTCGATCAGCTTCCGCACCATCTCCCCGTTGCGACGGCACGTTCGATAGAGCGCGGCGGCGTGGTCGTAATCCTCAGCGATGATCGGTACCAGCGTGGCCCGAGCAAGCAGCCGGCGTAGATGAGTGAGGTGCTGCTCGTCGCGGGCGCCGGCGAGCACCTCCATGGTGATCGCGTCGCAGATGGCGAGGTCGGCACCGAGGAGGTCATCGACGGTGTTGCACACCGTGGATCCGGTGTCGCGCAGAAACTCGATCCAGGCCGAGGTGTCGATGAAGATCATAGGGCGCGACTGCCCCTCATCTCGTCGAGGTCACCGTCCCATCCCGAGCCGCGCAGACAGCGAGCGTCGTCCAGATCGAGCGGCTCCGCGGCGAGGCGCCGCAGGGCCAGGTTGACGGCATCGCGCTTGGAGCTCAAGCGGTAGCGCGCCATGACCGCTCGGCACGCTGCGTCGTCGAGGTCGATGTTGGTGCGTGACATACACCAATCATACACCTCGTCGGGCTTGGCAGTCGCGGGTCAGCCACAAGCGTCAGAATCGAGAATCGCGATCGCGAGGGCCGAGCGTCACAGGACGATCAGCTCGAGAGTGGGATCGAGCGTCGAGAGATCGGCAGGGTTCGACGTGACGACATGTTGGGCCACCGGTTCGTCGTGCGCAGGCCGAGCAGGACTACGACGCGCGGGCAGCGGCGGGTTTCCGGAGAGCTGCGAGCCACGTCGCGGAATCGGAGACCCACCCGACCAGGAGCTGGATCACGAGCACGGTGGCATCGTGGTTGCTTCGTGGCAGTCCGGCGCCGATCGCTTCCGCGGTGCAGTCTTCGAGGAGCAGGCAGTGGTAATCGCGGAACATCGCATCCTTGATCGTCGACTCGACGCACACGCTCGTGGTGCACCCGGTGAACACCAGGTTGCGGATCCCCCCGGCCTTCAACGTCGCATCGAGCTCGGTCTCGAAGAACCCGCTGAAACGGTGCTTGTACACGACGACGTCGCCGGCTTCGGGTGCGAGCTCGGGCACGATCTCGGTGTTCCAGGTGTCTCTGACGAGGACCCGACTCAGGCTGCCGTCCGGCGCGGTGACGGTCTCGCCGGCACGCATCGGCAGATGCTTCAACCAGTTCGGCGCATCGGGCACGCCCGCATCGGAGAGATCCGGCCGAAACGCCATCTTCAAGTAGACGATCTTGATGCCGTTCCGACGAGCCGACGCCAACACCTTCCGGGTCGGTTCGATCGTGGCCCGGATGCCGGTCAGGTCGATGCCTGCTCGTCCGAACATGCCATCGGGAGACCCGAAGTCGTTCTGCATGTCGACCACGATCACCGCCGTCTCGGACGCGTCGAAGCGCACCGGCGCGGGCCTCGCGTCGATCGCGAACAGGTCACTGCCAGCGGCCATCCTCGTCTCCCGTCATCGTGCAGTCGGCGTCGAACGCAGGCTAGTCGCGCCTGCGACCCCAACCGGGGGGCCCTCCACCCGAAGATCGAGAGCCCGGGTGTCGGAGGACGATCAGCTCAGCGCGGGATCGAGGATCGCGAGATCGGCAGGATCGGACGTGACAACACGTTGGGAACACCGAGGGCGACGTCGGCCCACGCCCTCGCACTCGAGTCGACCAGGGCGAGCACGGCGGCGAGGCCGCGGGCCGACCGGCTGCGCACAAGGGGCAGCAGCAACGTGCGCAGGCCGGCGTCGGCGGCACCTCCGTCGTTGCGATAGTGTTATCGCCGACCATCAAGGCGTCGTGCGGCTCGACGCCGAGGCGAGCGCACGCGGTGTGGAACATCGCCGCCGCCGGCTTGGTGACACCGAGCTCGTAGCTGA
>JAYUAM010000554.1:0-1545 GCA_043741295.1 Acidimicrobiia bacterium | reverse complement strand
GTCGTCGCCCTGCGTGGATGAGCCCGACGGTCAGGAGCACCACGCAACCGAGCGCCGACAACCTGGACGGCAGACAGCCTGCGCCAGGCTTGAGCGGCAGGGATCCCCCAGCTACGCCTCCCCCGGCCCACTACGAGGAGACCACACGATCCCCGGGCGGCCAGCTCGTCGAGACTGGGCGTCCACTCACGGCCGAGGCTCTTGAGGAGGGTGCGGGCCGCGTGCGCGTCGGCCGCCTCTGCCCGACCGGTGACCCAGAGGGCGCCGGCGGGCGAGGGCGGGTAGCCGAGCGAGAAGGGCGGCGGCTTCACTGGGCCCCCCGCCGTGTCCCCGCCCCGGGCCCGCGCGGGGGCCGGCGCCCCGGACCGAGATGCCGGCGGCGGGCCCCAGCAGCCCTCCCGCCGGTCTCTCAGCTCTCATCCTGGGACCTTCATGCACGCCCGCCCTCTCGGAGCACCCCGTTGCCGCTCCTGAATCTACGCGCTCGAGCCGCCTCCGAGGGCCCGAGGGCGGCGGTCACCCGGTGCGCGCAGCCCGCGGACCCAAGGCCGGCCCCACTCCAAGGAACGCACCGACGCTCGACGAGTAGGTGAGCTGGAGACGCCGCGCACCGAAGGCACCGAGTCCGCACGAACTCAGACGCGATGCCTATAACGCACGCAAACCAGGCACGAAAGCCGCCTCACCCCGACAGCGACGTGCTTCGCGCTGTGGGACGACCCAACCCCAATCGACACATCGACCATCACGCTGCACCCAATCGAGCCGACGGACCGTCCCTCATCCGAGCAGCCGAGGTCCTCGGCCTCAGCATCGCCCCGGACTAACCGGGAAGGGCGGAAGCCTCCCTCTGGCCCGGTGTGGCCGTGATCGCCGTCCCGCTTGCACGGCTGCCCACGGCTTCGGGCGAGTCGCCGAGGGCGGTTAGCCTGGTGGCGACGCGAAGAGGGGTCGGCCGATCTCCCACTCGTGTCCGTGCGGATCGGTGATGCGGCCAAGTCGCCATCCGTGCTCGTCAGCGACGGGCGAGGTCTCGACTGCTCCGGCGGCGACGGCTCGGCGCACTGTCACGTCCGGGTCGTCGACGACCAGGAGCGTTCTGCTCGTGCTGGCGCCGGCGCCAATGGGGCTGAGGCGTCGGAGGCTTTCGCTGGTCGATGCGACCCAGAAGGCAGCGTCGTCGACTGCGAGCTGGGCCACGATGTGGTCGCCTTCGCCGACCATGTGGAGCACTCGCGCACCAAACCCAGCCTCGTAGAACGCGACCGCCGCGCTCGGTCGGTCGACCCAAAGCTCAGGTTGCATGCTTGTCATTTGCGACTCCTTCTCGGTTGGCAAACGGTAACCCCTGGACCGAACTGGTGTCGCGGCCATGGCGGTACCAGGGCCCCGGTGGAGGCTTTGCCGTTCGCTGTTGGCTGCGCACGATTTCGAGGATGTGCTCGCGTGGCAGGTCGTGGCGGAGTCCGTGGGCGTCGCGAGCGTGCGCTTGATTCGGGTGTGCGGGTCGCGCGGGTGCTGCACAGCCGCGCGCCTGCGACCCGT
>JAYUAM010000553.1:0-9126 GCA_043741295.1 Acidimicrobiia bacterium | reverse complement strand
CACCCCCGGCACCGGCTCCCCGACCCCGCACACCGCTGGCGATGCTGCCGGCACGTGCACCGTTCTTCTGCTCGGGTTGCCCGCACAACACCGGAACCAAGGTGCCCGAAGGTTCGGTCGTCGGCGCCGGCATCGGGTGCCACGGCATGGTCACGTTCATGCCGGGCGACCGGGCCGGCGACATCATCGGGTTCACGCAGATGGGCGGCGAGGGCACGCAGTGGATCGGCATCGCGCCGTTCGTCGAGACCGACCACCTCATCCAGAACATCGGCGACGGCACGTACTTCCACTCCGGTTCTCTCGCCGTGCGTTCGGCGATCGCTGCCGGCGCGCACATGACGTTCAAGATCCTCTACAACGGCACGGTCGCAATGACCGGGGGCCAGGACGCGGCGGGAGCCATCCCGGTGCCCGAGCTGGCGGCCACCCTCGTGCTCCAGGGCGTGCAGCGGGTGATCGTCACGACCGACGAGAAGGAGAAGTACCGCGGCGTGCGCCTGCACGAGGGCGTCGAGGTGTGGCCGCGCGAGCGGATCATCGAGGCCCAGCAGGAACTGGCCAAGCTCCCCGGCGTGACCGCGCTGATTCACGACCAGCAGTGCGCGGCCGAACTGCGGCGTGACCGCAAGCGCGGCAAGGCGGTCGACCCGGCGATGCGTGTCGTGATCAACGAGCGCGTGTGCGAGGGGTGCGGCGACTGCGGCGTGGCGTCGAACTGCCTCTCGGTGCAACCGGTCGAGACCGAGTTCGGGCGCAAGACCCGCATCGACCAGTCGTCGTGCAACAAGGACTACTCGTGCCTCGCCGGCGACTGCCCGTCGTTCGTCACCGTCGTGCCGAAGAAGCGGGCGGCGAAGAGGTCGGCGGCCGACCCGTCGGCGGCGCGTCGCAACGGTGGTGGTCGGCGGCGCCCGCCGCTCGATCGCTCTCTGCTTCCCGAGCCGATCAGCATCGTGCCCACCGACGACGTGACCATCCGCATGCCCGGCATCGGCGGCACCGGCGTGGTGACGGTGAACCAGATCCTCGGCACGGCGGCGATGCTCGACGGCCGTTACGTGAACGGGCTCGACCAGACCGGCCTGTCGCAGAAGGCCGGCCCCGTCGTCTCGGATCTGCGCATCAGCCGGCACCCGATCGAGGGCGCCAACAAGGTGATGGCCGGCCAGGTCGACGTGTACCTCGTGTTCGACCTCCTCGTCGGCCTCGGCGCCGCGAACATCGCCGGGGCGTCGCCGGAACGCACGGTCGCTGTCGTGTCGACGACGCGCACGCCGACGGGAGCGATGGTGATCGACCCGAAGATCGGCTACCCGGACACGGCCGCGCTGCTCGCCGACCTTGGCGCGGCCACGCGCAGTGACGACATCGTGCACCTCGACGCCTCAGCGGTCGCCGAGGGCCTGTTCGGCGACACGACCACGGCGAACATGCTCGTCGTAGGCGCCGCGTACCAGCGCGGCGCGTTGCCCATCGCCGCTGCCGCGATCGAGCAGGCGATCGAGCTGAACGGAGCGGCCGTCGAGGTCAACAGGCTCGCCTTCTCGTGGGGCCGCATGTGGGTCGTCGACCAGGCCGCGGTAGAAGGGGCGATGGCCGGTACCGCCGACGAGGGGTCGATCGACCCTGCCCGGCTCGACGCGATGCTCGGCGATCTCAGTCAAGCCGACGGCGAGTTCGGCCGCGTGCTGCGGCTTCGCACGGCCGACCTGATCGCCTACCAGGACGAGCGCTACGCCCGCCGCTACCTCGACTCGGTTCGGGCTGTCGCAGCCGCCGAGCAGCGCGCCGTGCCGGGCAGCACGCAGCTCGCGCAGGCGGCGACCCGCAACCTCTACAAGCTCATGGCCTACAAGGACGAGTACGAGGTCGCCCGGCTCCACCGCCTGAGCGCGGCCAGGGCCCACCTGGAGGCCGAGGTCGGTGGCGACGTCAAGGTGACGTACCACCTGCACCCGCCGGTGCTCCGCTCGATGGGCATGCAGCGCAAGCTCAAGCTCGGCGGATGGATCGCGCCGGCATTCGCCACGCTCGCCGCTTCCAGGAAGCTGCGCGGCACCGCGCTCGACCCGTTCGGGCGGGCGAAGGTTCGCCGGGTCGAGCGCGAGCTGGTAACCGAGTACGAAGGCATCCTCGCCGCGCTGGCCGGTGGCCTTGACAGCGACCGCTTGGCCGAGGCGATCGAGCTCGCCAACCTGCCCGATCTCGTGCGCGGCTACGAGGACATCAAGCTCGCCAACGTCGACCGCTACCGCAGCGAGCTGGCGCGCCTGCGCTCGTCCCTCGGCGTCTGACCCGTTCGGTTGGCGCGGCGTCGCTCAGCCGCGGCCACCGGTGTCGTGGGTGTAGGCGCGCCACATCAGGTCGGCGCCCTTCTGGCGGTGACGGACGAGCCGACCGAGGAGCGACGTGCCCGCGGCGCGTTGCTCGTCGATCCAGTCCGACTCGGCGTCGAACCCGACCGGTACCGCGGCGTCGGCGAGCGCGACGCGGCTCGAGGCGATCGAGTAGGCGATCTCCTCGTGCTCGCTGCGCAGCAGTTCGATCGCCCGGGTGTGCTCGGGCGCCAGTTCGAGGATCTCCTCGTACAGGCCGTCGGGATCCTCGGTGATGTGGATGTGGGCGGTGAACTCGGCGTCGAGGTCACGTAGGTGGTGGATGACCTCTTCCGTCCAAGCGGCGGCCCGGCCGCCGCCCGGCGCGGCGAGCGCCGCTTCGAGCTCGAGGATCGCGTGGTAGAGCGTCTCGCGTTGGGCGAGTGCGGTCATGCGGGCCGAGGTCGTGTGGGGTGCGGACACTGGTGCTCCTATCCCGGCCGGTCACCCGGCCGTCGTCGGGCCGGCCGTCCGGCACCAGCCGGGCGATCGGCGGCCCCGCCGTGGGCAGCGGGGTTGCTCTTGTCCGGTGACGACGACGCCCGTCGCGGCCGTCGTGTCCCCGCCGTCAGGTTGCCCCGATCGGACCGGGTTGGTCAAGGGTCAGTTCGATGTCCGTCTGTCCGGTCGTCGCGCCCCGACGGGCCGGGCCCAGGCCGGCGACATTCAGCCCGGCGACACGTAGGGTGGCGCGATGACCGATCCTGTGGTGCTCGCCCGTCGTCCGTTCGGTCGCACCGGGCACGAATCGAGCCGGGCGATCTTCGGCGCGGCCGCCCTCGGTTCGATGCGGCAGGAGCGGGCCGACGAGCTGCTCCCCGCCCTCCTCGCCCACGGCGTGAACCACCTCGACACGGCGGCCTCGTATGGCGACTCCGAGCTGCGCCTGGCCCCCTGGCTCGCCGCCCACCCGGGCGAGTTCTTCGTCGCCACGAAGACCGGCGAGCGGCGTGGCGATGCGGCGCGGGCCGAGCTCGAACGCTCGCTCGTGCGGCTCGGCGTCGATCATGTCGATCTCGTGCAGCTGCACAACCTGGTCGAGGACGACGAGTGGGAGACGGCTCACGGTCCCGGCGGCGCGGTCGAGGCGCTGGCGCGGGCGCGCGACGACGGCCTCGTCCGCTTCATCGGCGTGACCGGTCACGGTCTGCGCATCGCCGGCATGCACCGCCGCAGCCTGGAACGCTTCGACTTCGATTCGGTGCTGCTGCCGTTCAGCTACCTCCTGCTCGAGCACGCTGGCTACCGCGCCGACGTCGACGCGTTGCTCGCAGTGTGCGACGAGCGGCACGTGGCGGTGCAGACGATCAAGTCGATCGCCCGGCGGCGCTGGACCGACGACGACACCCGGCCCCGCCACAGCTGGTACGAACCACTCGACGACGTCGACGCCATCGGTCGGGCCGTGCGGTTCGTGCTCTCGCACGAGCAGGTGTTCCTCAACACCACGAGCGATGGCGGCGTCCTGCCCCACGTGCTGGCGGCCGCGGCGACGGCGCAGGCGGGGGAGCGGCCAGACGACGCCGCGCTGGCGGCCGACGTGCTCGGCCAGGGCATGCGGCCGTTGTTCGACGGTGCCGACCTCGAGCGCATCTGACTGGTCGGGTCAGACGCGTACGACCGAGTCCTCGCCGCCGTACGGGTTCGGCTCGTACCCGTCCGCCATCCAGTCGTTGTCCCAGATGATCCCGTCGATGAGGTAGCGGAAGCGGTAGCTGTTCCCGACCGGTAGCTCCACCGCGAGCGTGAAGCTGCCGTCGCCGACCGGGTTCATGTCGAGCGGCGTCCACGCGGTGAACTCGCCGAGCACGGCGGCCCGCTCGGCGCCGGCGCTCGCCGGCAGTTCGAACTCGACCCGTACGTGACCGTCGTCGGTCGTTGACTTCCGCATGGTTGCCCCTCGGGATCGGCAGCGTCGCTGCGCTTGGGCGCGCCGCAACTCCTCGCAGACTACGAGCGCGAACGACGGACGAGCGAGCCGCCGACCTGACAGACTCGCCGACTGTGAGCGACGTTCGTCATCGATTTCCCGGCGTCCGCGATGGGTGGGCCCGTTTCGACGGTCCGGCCGGAACGCAGATGGTCGACACCGCCATCGAGGCCTCGGCCGCGTTCGCCGCCAGTGGCGGGAACGCCAACTGCCACGGGGAGTTCGCCGCCGCCCACCGCAGCGACGAGGTGCTCGAATCGGCCCGGGCGACGGTCGCCCGATTGCTCGGCGCGCCGGTCGTCGATGGCGTGTGGTTCGGCGCCAACATGACGACGATGACCTTCGCGTTCACCCGGGCCGTCGAACGCACGTTGAAGCCGGGCGACCGCGTCGTGGGGTCGCGGCTCGATCACGACGCGAATGTCGCGACCTGGCGCGTAGCGGCCGAGGCGGCCGGTGCCGAACACGTCCTCGCTCCGTTCGACCCGGTGACCGGCCGACTCGACATGGATGCGATGCTCGGCCTCATCGACGAGCGCACGCGCTGGGTGGCGGTCACCGGAGCGTCGAACCTCATCGGCTCGACGACCGACCTCGCCCCGATCGTCTCCGCCGCTCACGCCGTCGGCGCCCGGGTGTTCGTCGACGCCGTGCATCTCGTGCCCCACCACCGCGTCGATATCGCCGCCCTTGGGGTCGACGCCCTCGTGACGTCGCCCTACAAGTGGTACGGCCCGCACGCCGGAGCGATGTGGGTGGAGCCGGAGCTGATGGCGTCGTTGCCGGTCGCCAAGGTGCGACCCGCTCCCGACGACGGGCCGCGGCGCTGGGAGACCGGAACCGCTTCCTTCGAGTCGCTTGCCGCCGTCGAGGCCGCCGCCCGGTTCCTGCTGGACGAGTCGATGGACGTCGTGGCTGCGGCCGAGGCGGCCGTCTGCGCGCCGCTGCTCGACGGGCTCCAGGCCATCCCCGGGGTGCGGGTGTGGGGGCCGCCGACGATGGACGGACGGGTGCCGACGGTGGCGTTCACGGTCGACGGCTGTCATTGCGACGAGGTCGCGCAGACACTGGCGGCCGACAAGATCGCCGTCTGGGCCGGCCACAGCTACGCCGTGGAGGTCGTCGACCAGCTCGGCCTGGCCGACTCCGGCGGTGTCGTGCGTGCCGGCGTCGTGCGCTACGTGAACCACGACGACGTGCAACGCCTGCTCACGACCGTCAGCCGGCTCGCTCGCCGGTGAGCCGACGCGCTCCGTCACGAGCACGCCGATGGCCGTACTGGGGTGGACGAACGGCGCGGGGGTTCATCGTGCTCGCCGTGGCGACGTGTGGGCTGGTACTCGTGCCGACCGACGCGTGGGCCGATGCGGGTCTGGTCCTGGCCGGCGACACGACGTACTCGCTGCGGGCCGCGGACTCGGTCGTCGACGTGAGCGAAGCGATAACGGTGACGAACGTGAAGCCGGACCAGACCGAGAGCAGCGGTGTGCGTCGCTTCTACTACGACGCCGTCACGGTGCCGGTGCCGGTCGACGCCGCGAACGTCGTGGCAACGTCGGACGGCGACGCGCTTGCCGTCGCGGTCGCTGTCGCCGGCAACGGGAAGCTCGCTCCCGCGCGGGTGGGGTTCGCCAACCTCTACTTCGGACAGAGCCGCACGATGGTGCTGACGTACTCGCTTCCCGGCAGCGCGCCGCGCACCGATGACGTCGCGCGCATCAATCCCGCGTACGCCTCGTTCGTCGCGCTGGCGGTCGGCGACCCCGGCAAGGTGTCCGTCCACGTCGTCGTGCCCGACTCGTTCGCCGTGGAGACCTTCGGAGCGTCGGTCGGTCAGCACCACGAGGGCACGACGGTCGTCTACGAGGCCAGCGACATCGCATCACCCGACGACTGGTACGTGCTCGTGTCCGCCCGGCTCGACGGTGCCCTGCGGTCGTCCGACGTCGACATCGACGACCGGCAGGTCTCGGTGCGCGCGTGGCCGAACGATGCGGAGTGGGCGACGTGGGTCGAAGGCCAGCTGCGCGATGGTGTGCCGACGCTCCAGGATCTCGTCGGTCAACCATGGCCGCTCACGCGCCGCCTCGACATCGTCGAGGCGTTCACCCCGAACCTTCGGGGGTACGGCGGATGGTTCCAACCACTCGAGAGCCGGATCGAGGTCGGCGAGGATCTCGATCAGCGTCTGCTGCTCCACGAGCTGTCGCACGCGTGGTTCAACCGGTCGTTCTTCAGTGCGCGCTGGATCGACGAGGGCATGGCCGAGGAGTACTCGTCACGCGCCGTCGCCAAGCTCGGTGGTCCACTCGACGATCCGAAGGCGGTCGATGCTGGCAACCCCAACGCCGTCAAGCTCGAGCACTGGGAAGTCCCGGCGAAGCGGAGCGGCGCCGGCGACGTGGAGGACTTCGGGTACAACGCCTCGTGGTGGACGATCCGACAGATCACCGACGAGATCGGGATGGACAAGATGGCTGCCGTCGTCGCCGCCGGGTTCGCCCATGTCGCGGCCTACCCCGGGAAGGACACGGCGGAGCCGACCACGTCGGCGTCCGACTGGCGGCGCTTCCTCGACCTGCTCGAATCGGTCGGCGGGTCGACGAAGGCCGCCAGCGCGTTCCGCGCCGTGGTGCTCAATCAGACCGAGCGCGGCGAGGTGTCGGTGCGGGCGACGACACGCACGACGTATGCATCGCTGGCGACCGCCGGCGCCGGCTGGTTCGTGCCCGCCGGTGTGCGCGCCCGGATGGAGCAGTGGGACTTCGCCGGCGCCACCGAGCAGATGGTGGCGGCGAACTCGGTTCTGGCGACGCGCAACACGTTGCGCACCGAGGCGGATGCCGCGGCCCTCACCCTCCCGGCCGGCGACGAGGCGGCGTACGAGAAGGCGCTCAGCTCGGTCGAGCTCGCCACGGTGCAACGTGACGAGAAGCGGCGGCTCGACGCCGTGCGAGCAATCGTCGCCGCCCGGACGGCCGTGGGCGCGCCGCGCAACCGCGCGACGCGCCTCGGGTTCTGGCACCGCGATGCGCCCGAGCCGCTGCTCGGCGACGCGGCGCGGGCCTTCGCCGTCGACGACACGACGACGGCCGCGGCGGCGGCCGCGCAGGCCACGCTGATGGTTGCCGACGCGGCCTCGCTCGGCCGGCGCCGGTTGCGCGTGGGCACGAACGTTGCGATCGGGCTGCTGCTGGCCTTGCTTCTGGCGACCACGCTGCTCGTGGTGACCGCTGGTCGTCGGCGCGGCCGTGTCGCCTTCGCCGGCGCGTTGGCCGCGCGTGATGTCGGCACCGGCACCGGCCCCGTTCCCGCGCCCTGGTCGCCGGCTGGGTGGTCGACCATCACCGCGGCGTCGACGCCCACCGTGACGCCAGCGCCGGCCGTCCCGCCGCCTCCCGGTACATGGCCGGCGCCGGTCTGGCCCGCGCCGCCGGGACGGCCGCCGCTCCCACCCGAGAAGCTCCGATCGCCCCCGCCGCCGTGACCGCCCCGCCGCCGTGACCGCCCCCGTCGCCGTGACCGCCCCCGTCGCCGTGACCGCCCCCGTCGCCGTGACCGCCCCCGCCGCCGTGACCGCCCCCGTCGCCGTGACCGCCGAGGGAGTGCAGCACCCTCGGCGGCTGAGTGGGCGCGGCGGTCAGCGGGAGATGATGCGGTCGGCCCGCACGACGGTCGGGCGCACGACCGCGGCGTTGGGCTCATCGTTGCGCTCTACCCACGCACGGGCGGCGGCCGGCGACCGGCCGAAGCGCACGTGGCGGGCCGTCAGTTCGGCCACCCGCTGGCCCTCGTCGACCGTGACGAACCAGGTCCGGTCGAGCAGCGGCCCGACCGCGGCCCACGGGCCCTCGTCGAGGAGCAGGTAGAGCCCCTCGGTGACGACGAGGGGCACGTCCGGCGTCACGGCGATGGCGTTGGCGACCGGCTCCTCGATCTCACGCCGGAACGTCGGGGCGTACACGGTCTCGCCCCCGGGTGTGCGCAGACGCCGCAGCAGCGCGGCGAACCCGGCCGCGTCGAACGTGTCGGGTGCACCCTTGCGATCGGCCCGGCCCAGCCGGTCGAGCTCGCACTGGGCGAGGTGGAACCCGTCCATCGGCACGAGCACCGCCAGCGGTCCGAGCGCGTTGACGACGGCCTCGGCCAGTGTCGATTTACCGCCGCCGGGCAGCCCGACGATGCCGAGGATCGAACGCCCGCCGGCGGCGAGCGAGCGGGCCTCGTCGAGCAGCTCGTCCAGCAGGGCGCCGGCCGCGGCCTCGGGCGGAGGCCCCGGGACAGGCCCGGGAGCAGGACCGGGAGCCGGCAGGGCAGCAGGCCCGACTGGAGGTTCGTGTACCGGCGGTGACATCGTCGCCAAGGTACCGTTCGCCGTTGTGATCGTCGTCGGTGGAGAAGCGCTCGTTGATCTCGTACTGGCAGCCGACGGCTCGCTCGCCGCCCACCTCGGCGGGGGGCCGTACAACACGGCGCGCACGATCGCTCGGCTCGGGGTGGAGGTCGCGTTCCTCGGCCGGGTCTCCACCGACCGGTTCGGCCGCAACGTCCGCTCGTCGCTGCTGTCCGACGGCGTGCACGACGATCTCGTCGTAAGCACGCAGGACCCGACGACCTTGGCCCTCGCCGAGCTCGACGAACGCGGCGCCGCCTCGTACCGCTTCTACATCGAGCACACGTCGGCACCTGGCCTCACTGCGTCGGACGCGCTCGCCAAGCTGCCCGACGACCTCTACGCCGTCCACGTCGGCACGCTCGGGCTCGTGCTCGAACCGATGGCCTCCGCCTACCAGGTCGTGATCGAGCGTGTCGCCGGCA
>JAYUAM010000552.1:0-3935 GCA_043741295.1 Acidimicrobiia bacterium | reverse complement strand
CTTTGAGGGCGAGCAGGGTCGGTGCGATCGGGGTGATCAGGGTGTGGAGATCGTCGTCGAGTTCAGCGAGCTCGTTGTCGAGGTGACCGATGCGGGTGGCGATCGACGCGAGCGCCCGTTTCGTCGCGGCGGTCGGATCGGTGAGCTGACCGGGGCGTGGTGGCCGCTTCGCGTGAGGCGACACTGGTGCGGGTTCGTGACGACTGGGTCGCAGACGCGCGCAGGTCGCGATCAGTTGGGCACCGTCGAGGCCGGCGAGGTGGGTGCGCAGGTCGTCTGGTCCGGTGACGATCAGTGCTTTGAGCTGGGTCAATGCTTTGGCTCTGGCCCGGATCGCGCCGGTTCGAGCGACGCGTAGTGTGCGCACTGATTCGACGTCGCCGGTGCGGGTCTTGGGTGTGCCGGTGGCCCGGCCCGATGCCGCGGCACGCGCGGCAGCGTAGGCGTCGAGCGGGTCGGTCTTGCCTTGATCGCGTCGGGTCTTGCGGTCGGGTCGGTCGACTTCGATGACGGTGAGACCGGCGGCATGCATCGCCCGGGCGAGACCGGCACCGTACGCGCCGGTTCCTTCGACACCGACTAGGACGACATGACCGTGAGACCGAAGCCAGCCGATCAACGTCCGATAGCCGGCGGGTGTGGTCGGGAACGTCTCATGGGCCAGGTGGCGTCCCAGCGAGTCGATCACGGCGGCGACATGGAAGTCGGCGTGGGTGTCGACTCCGCCGGTCACCTCAACCTGTTGAACGGTGCGCGGGTGGTCTGCGACGATGGTCATGTTGTCCTCTCGTTGTTGCTGAACGGGCGGGGCAGCACGCGCCAGCAGACGGTTGGACAAGACAGTGATGGGCGCCTGTTCGCGCAGGCTCCTATGAGGTCACGCTCGACTGAAAGCAGGTGCAAGTGGGGCCTGCGAACCGCTGGACGACGAATCCCGTGAAGGACACGAAGCCAGTCAGCGGACGGGTCAGACCAGCAATCGCAGGCCCCACCCCATTCTCACTGTCAGGCGAGGAGCGACGGATGGGCACGACCCACACCAGGGTGTACGTGGACGGGCACGTCGACGTCGTCGACTTCCCGCTCGCCGACGTGTCTATCCACCTCGAGCGCGAAGGCACGGTCGTGTGGGTCGACCTCTGCGAGCCGACGAAGGACCAGCTCCACGAACTGGCCACGGAGCTCGGCCTGCACGAGCTGGCGGTCGAGGACGCTCTCACCCCGCACCAGCGGCCGAAGCTCGACCACTACGAGAGCCACCTGTTCCTGTCGTGCCACGCCGTGCAGGTCAAGCCCGACGACGGCGCCGGGGCGGCTGACGGCATGGCGGAGGTGCTGCAGGACTGCGAGATCGACGCCTTCGTCAACCCCCGGTGGATGATCACCGTGCGCAAGGACGAAGGGTTTTCGATGGAACCGGTCGTCGCCCGGTGGGACCGTTCTTCGGCGCTCTCCAAGCACGGCGTGAGCTTCCTGCTGTACGGCCTGCTCGACGTCGTGATCGACGGCTACTTCGACACGGCCCAGATGTTCGACGACTACTACGACACCGTGAGCGAAGGGCTGTTCGAGGAGCGTCCACTCGACCCGGCCGGCCAGCGCTACTGGTTCCGGATGCGGCGCGCGCTCGTGCGCTTCCACCGCCTCGTCGTGCCGATGCGCGAAGCCATCAGCGCGCTCATGCGCCGAGAGCACGATGTGGTACCCGACGAGCTGTACCCGTACTACCAGGACATCTACGACCACGTCCTGCGGGTGAGCGAGCAGACCGATTCGCTGCGCGACCTCGTGTCCACCATCGTCGAGACGAACATCAGCCTGCGCGACTTCCGCCAGAACCAGGTGATGAAGAAGGTGACGAGCTGGGCGGCCATCGTCGCCGTCCCGACGCTCGCCACCGGCTACTTCGGGATGAACGTTCCCTACCCCGGCTTCGGGCGGATCTGGGGTTTCTGGACCTCGGTCGTCTTCATGGTCGCGGCGTCGGTAGGGCTCTACGGCGTGTTCAAGAAGCGCGCCTGGCTGTAGAGGTAGCGCGCGGCGATGAATGCATGTACAGTGCATGCATGCCCAACGTCCAGGTTCGTGACGTGCCCGATGACGTGCATCGGGTGCTGGTGAAGCGCGCCGAGGCCGCCGGCCAGTCTCTGCAGCAATACCTCGCCGGACGCCTCGCCGCGCTCGCGTTGACGCCAACCCTCGACGAGGTCCTCGAGCGAATCGAGCATCGAGACCGTGGGAACCTGAGCGCGGTGGACGCGATCAGATCGCGCGACCGCGAACGTGCTCGTCGTTGACGCGTCGGTCCTCGCGCCGGCGATCGCGGACCGCGGCCCCGATGGCACCCGATTCCGCGAGCGACTAAGAGGCGAGCAGCTCGCAGGACCCGACCTGCTGCGTGTGGAGGTGCTCTCGGTTCTGCGTCGCCAATTGGCCATCGGGCGCCTGACGGCCGACCAGGCCGAGCACGCGGTGCTCGATCTGCTCGACTCCCCGCTCGTCACCTACCCATCCGGCGCCCTTCTCTGGCGAGCGTGGGCGCTGCGCGACAACGTAACCGCCTACGACGCCTGCTACGTGGCCCTCGCCGAGACGCTCGACTGCCCGCTGTGCACCGCCGACGGCCGGCTCGCTCGCGCTCCGGGCCTCACGTGTACCGTCCAGTTTCTCGTACCACTCTGACCTGGCCGCAACACCGCAACGCCGGGTCGTGATCAGCTCTTGAAGAGGAACGATTCGTCCTTGGCGTCGAAGAACAGCGTCAGCTCGTCGGCGAGCTCGCGATGGGCGGCGAGGAACGGGTCGGCGTCGACGAGGGCGAAGGCGGTGTCCCGGGCCAGTTCCACCAGCTCGCGGTCACGACGCAGCGAGGCGAGCTTCAGGTCGCTCCGCCCCTTCTGGGCCGTGTCCATGAGCGTGCCCTCGCCGCGCAGGTCGAGGTCCACCTCGGCCAGGGCGAACCCGTCGGTCGAGCCGACGAGCGCCTCCACCCGCGCGTTCGGGTCGGTCGAGGAGGTGGCGAGCCAGCACGTCGACGCCGCCGAACCGCGACCGACCCGGCCGCGCAGCTGGTGGAGCTGGGCGATGCCGAAGCGGTCGGCGTCGAGGATCACCATCACGGTTGCGTTCGCCACGTCGACGCCGACCTCGATCACCGTCGTCGCCACGAGCACGTCGAGCCGGCCGGCCCGGAACGCCTCCATCGTCTGTTCCTTCTCGGCCGACGCCAGCCGGCCGTGCAACAGACCGATGCGCAGGCCGGCGAGATCCTCGGCGCTGAGACGGTCGAACGTCTCCTGGGCCGAGGCCACTTCGAGCTTCTCGGACTCGTCGATCAGTGGGCACACCACGTAGGCCTGCTGGCCGGCGGCCGCGGCGTCACGCACGTCGCCCCACGCCTGCAGCTCCTCCATCGGGCCGGCCGCCCACTTCGTGGCGATCGGTGTGCGCCCGGGCGGCAGCTCGTCGAGCACGCTCACGTCGAGGTCGCCGTACACGGTCATCGCCGCCGTGCGCGGGATCGGCGTCGCCGTCATGACCAGTACGTCGGGCACCGCGCCCGAGCCCTCCTCACCCTTCGTCCGCAGCGCGGCGCGCTGCTCGACCCCGAAGCGGTGCTGCTCGTCGACCACCACGACGCCCAACGAGTGGAAGCTCACCCCCTCCTGGATCAGGGCGTGCGTGCCGATCACGATGTCGACCGTGCCGTCGGCGAGACCGGCCAAGGTCTCGCGCCGGTCGGCGCCAGTTATGCGGTTCGTGAGCAGAGCGACGTTCAGCGGACGGTCGCCGAACAGGTTGCCGGCGTCGGGCACCGTCACACCGTCGAGTAGCCGTCGCACCCCCGTCGCATGCTGCTCGGCGAGCACTTCGGTGGGGGCCATCAGCGCGCCCTGATGCTTGCCTTGCACCGCGGCGAGCAGCGCGGTGACGGC
>JAYUAM010000551.1:0-1546 GCA_043741295.1 Acidimicrobiia bacterium | reverse complement strand
GGCGTGCCGGCGTAGCGTGGCGGCATGGCCCTTGACGACTACCCTCGCGCAGGAGATCGCTCTCGAATTCACCGAAGGGGCGTTCTCTCGCCGTGAGGCGCTCCGTCGGCTGACGCTCCTCGGCCTCAGCGTCCCGGCAGCCGCCGCCACCCTCGCCGCCTGTGCGAGCTCGACACGTGGCGCGGCGACGTCCACCGCGCCGCCTTCGACCGGACCGACGACCGGACCGACGACCGGACCGACCACCAGTACCTCGATCACGGGCACGACCGCACCGTCGACGAACCCGACGCCGGTGCCCGCCACCACCCAACCGCCGGCAACCGGGACGGCAGCAACCGGCGCGCCGCCCGAGGACATCCGGTTCCCTGGCCCGACCGGCCAGCTCATCGGCGTCCTCGCCGTTGCTGCGGCACCCAAGGGAGCCGTGCTCGTGATCCACGAGAACCGCGGGCTCACCACGCACATCCGCTCGATCCCGGCACGACTGGCCGCCGACGGCTACACCGCCCTGGCCATCGACCTGCTCTCCGAGGAAGGCGGGTCGGCGTCGCTGGCCAGCGAGGCCGACCCCACCGCCGCGCTCGGCCGCGCCCCGGCTGCCCGCCTCGTCGCCGATCTGCGCGGTGGGCTCGACGAACTGGTGCGCCGGGCTCCCGGCGCCAAGGTGGCGGCCATCGGCTTCTGCTTCGGCGGCGGCATGACGTGGCAGCTGTTGGCCGCCGGCGAGCCGCGCTTGTCGGCGGCCGTCCCGTTCTACGGCCCGGCCCCGGGCGGCGCCGACTTCCGTGGCTCGCCGAACGCCGCCGTGCTCGCCATGTACGGCGAGCTCGATGCCCGGGTGAACGCCACGCAGCCAGCGGCCCTCGCCGCGCTGGAAGCCGCGGGTCTGACCCACGAGCTACGCGTGTTCCCCGGCGCCGACCACGCCTTCTTCAACGAGACCGGCCCGCGCTACAACGCGTCGGCGGCGACGGAGGCCTACCAGGCGATGCTCGCCTGGTTCGCCGTCCACCTCGCCTGAGTAGGGCGCGCCTCGAGCCGGCCGGACGGTCAGCGCCGGATGGCCGCCACACCGAGCACGACGACACCAAGGGCGATGCGGTAGACGACGAACGGTAGGAAGCTGCGCGTGCGCACGAGGCGCAGCGTGCCCCATACGGCGAACCAGCCGAACACGCCGGCGGTGAGCACGCCGGCGATCATCGGGCCACCGAACCCCGACGGGATGCCGTCCTTGGCGAGCTTGGCCATCTTCAGCACGATCGCTCCCGTAGTCACCGGGATGGCGAGCAGGAACGAGATGCGCGCTGCAGCGTCACGGCTGTAGCCGAGCATCCGCCCGGCCGTCATCGTGATGCCCGAGCGTGAGGTTCCGGGGTTGAGGGCGATGATCTGGGCGGCGCCGATGCGCAGCGAATCGGCCCGGTCGAAGTGCTCGACCTTGCGGTCGCCGCGCAGGCGGTCGGCCCAGCCGAGCAGGAGACCGAAGACGATGAGCGAGATGGCGATGATGACCGGCTTGCCGAGCTTGTCCTCGATGAAG
>JAYUAM010000550.1:0-1546 GCA_043741295.1 Acidimicrobiia bacterium | reverse complement strand
CGCCCGCCGATCATCCCCACGGTCGCCATCGAGGGCAAAGGCATCGCCGAGCTGTGGGACGCCGTCACCGCCCACCGGGCCCACATCGAGGCTTCGGGCCTGCTGGCGCGCCGGCGCGAGCGTCGCCTCGGTGACGAGCTACGCGAGATCGTGGCGCGCCGGCTGGAACACCGCGCTCGGGCGATCTGCATTGGCGAGCGCTGGGACGAACTCGGCCGCCAGGTCGTCGCCCGCACCACCGACCCGTGGAGTGCGGCCGACGAGATGCTCGGCTCCGTCGACGCCTAGGCGTCCTGATCGACGCCCGACCCGAGGATCGGCGAGCACCGAGCGGAGCGAGGTCGAGCACGAGGAGGCCGCGCCCGGTCGCGCTGGCCGGGGCGTCGGTGGTGTTCTGCCCGCCGGCGTCGGTCGAGAGCATCGGAAACATCGCCAACCTCCAGTTCCCCCCGGCTCGGCGCCTTGGGTGTGCTCCTCGCCGCCCGCTGGGCGTCGACCCGTGCCGCCCTGGCGGCGAGCGGATTCGTACTGGCGGTCACGCTGTCGACGCCGCTCGCCGCGTTCCTCTTACCGGCCGCGCTGCTTCGGGCGCGCGACGAACACAGGGCATCGGTGGGCGAGTGGTCGCTCGTGTCACGGCAGGCAGCCGTGGGCGTCGCCATGATCGGTGGCGGTGAGATCGTCCAGGTGTTGGCGTTCCTGCTGCAGTGCGCGTGCGCCAGGTGCCGGCGGTCGGCACCGGGTTCGTGGCGTCGGCGCGTTACGCGGCGTCGTTCTTCTCGCCGTCGTCGGTGCCGGTCGGCGTCGTCGAAGGGCTCGTCGTGCTGTGCCTCGTTCTCACCCTCGTCCGCCTCGCCTCACGTTGGCGCCGACGGTCGGCCGGCGAGCAGGCCGCGGCCTACCTGTTCGTGTCCGCCGCATGTCTGTATGTCGGTTCGTACGCGCTGGCGGGGGCCATGACGCCGCGCTACCTGATCGGTCCCACCGTCCTCGTCGTCACCGGCCTCTGCGTGCTCGGCGGCACCCGGCCGATCGGTGGGACCGGCCTGGCCTGGTGGGCGTCGACAATCGTCGTCGGGCTGGTGTTCGCGACGTCGGCCTGGTCGCGTTTCGTGCCCGACAGCTACCGGCGCAGCGGGGCCAACTGGGGCGCCGAGATCACCGACGCAGCGGTGGTGTGCGCTGGCGGCGAGTCGGTGGCGTCGCTCGGCGTCGGGCCGACGATCCTCGGGACGCAGGACTGGGGCGTCGTGCGCGTGCCGTGCGACATCGTCCGGCGGGCGCACCCCTGAGGCAGCGCACGCCGGCCGGTCAACCCCGCTCCGTAGCTCGCGTCCGTGCGGTCGGTGACGCTGTACGGTCCGGGAATGGCTGACGACGCGGTGCTCGTACAACTGGAACGGCGCGACGACGGGGTGGCCGTCATCCGCCTCGACAACCCGAAGGTGAACGCGCTCTCGCAGGCGCTCCGCGACCAGTTGCTCGCCGCCGCTCAGGCGCTCACCGCCGATCCGCCGGGGGCCGTCGTCGTTACCGGCGGCGAACG
>JAYUAM010000549.1:0-3941 GCA_043741295.1 Acidimicrobiia bacterium | reverse complement strand
ACGTCCTCGACGGCCCGGCTCGTGATCGCCGCCGGTCGGTCGTCGTCTGGCCACGTCTCGAACGCGCCGTCGCGGTGGACGGCGACGGTGGTGGCGCCCGCGGCGTCGGCGCCGAGCGCGACGACGGCGCGGGCATCGTCGTCTCCGCTCGCGGAATCGTCGGCCGGGAGCGGTAGCCCCAGGGCGCGACCGGTCGCCACGTCCCAGCGTCGGATGACGCCTGAGGCGTCGCCCGTGAGGAGGCGCCCGCCGCTGACGGCCATGGTGGTCACCGGGCGGTCGTGACCGACGAGGCGCGCCTGAGGGGCGCCGTCGGTCAGCGGTCCGGCCAGGGACCACACGGCCACGTCGCCCTCGCCATCGGCCACGAAGAGCCGGTCGGCCGTGAACAGGACCGCGCCCACGCGCCCGAGGCCGACGCGCAGGTCGGCCAGCGGCTGGCCGTCGAGCGACAGGATGCGCACCCCGTCGCGCTGGTCCTCCACCGCGGCGAGGAACCGACCGGTCGGCGAAATGGCGAGCGCCCGCATGGCCCGCCCCTCGCCCGCCACGATCGGCCCGCCGATCCCGGTGCCCACGAGCCAGCGCTCGATGCGGCCGTCGACCGTGCCGACGACGACTACGCCGGGCTCGCCGGCCTGCAGGGCCAGCGACGCGCCGCCGGCGACGTTGGTGCGCCAGCCGCCGACGTCGACCGTGCCGTCACTGCCCAGCGCGGCGATGCGGCCGGTCGTGTCGACGGTGAGGCCCTGGAGCACGGCGGACGTGCCCACCGGGGCGCCGGCGGGCGCGCAGGCACCGTCGACGGGGGAGCAGCGGTCGACGGTGCTGCCGCTGCGTTGCACGAGCGCCACCGGCCCGTCCGGCCCGTCGACGACGACGGCTCTGGCGATCCGTCCGAGCGAGCGGGCGCGGGTCGGCAGCGGCGCTTGCGTCATCGCGGTGGCGAGGGCCCGACGCACCGCGGCACTGTCGGATCGGCGGGCCGCGTCGACGGCGAGGCGGATTCCCGCGGCGCGCTGGCTGCCGAGCAGGCGCACCGCGGTGGCGGCGTCCCGGTCGGCCTGGGCCGCGAGCTCGCTGGTGCGCGCCGCATCGCGGTCGGCCTGGGCCTGCCGCAGGGCGTCGGCGGCGGCGTTCCGGGCCACCTGCGCGGCGGCGTTGTCCGCCTCGGCGGACCGGCGGGCCTCCTGCGCCGCGTTCTGCTCCTGCCTGGCCACCACGAGGTTGGCGACGGCGTCGTTGCGTTGCAGCACGACCACGACGGCCACGATCGCGGCAACGACCACGCCGACGCCGGCCGCCACCGACGCGACCCTGCGGCGGTGGGAGCGCCGCGCCGCACGCCGTCCGGCATCGAGGAACGCCGATTCGTCGGGCGTCGGTGCGACCCCTCGATCGCGCACGGCGACCTCGAGCTCGACGAGGGCGTCGCCGCGGGCCACGGCGTCGTCATCGCGTCCGGCGCCGACCCAGGTGCGCGTGGCCGACGACAGGCGGGCCACCAGCTCGAGCGCCCGCCGGTCCTCCCTGAGCAGCCGCTCGAGCAGCGGCCAGGTGGTGAGCAGCGTGTCGTGGGCCAGCTCGTACGAGGGCACGCCGTCGTCGTCGCCCGCGATCACCAGGCGGGCCTGAACGAGGCGGTCGAGCAGGTCCGCCACTGGGGCGGCGGCGACCGGGTCGGCGGGCAGCAGCTCGGGCCGGCGTCGACGGCGGCGCACGGCCCCGCCGTCGGGTCGAGCGTCGGCCAGCCGGAGCAGCGTCAGGCGGATGGGGGCCTCGTCCGCGCCGGCCACGGCGGCGTCGGCACGCTGGGCCAGGGCGCCACCGACCTGGCCGATCGCCTGGTAGGCGCCGACCGTGAGGCGGTCGCCGCGGCGGTGCCCCCACATCTCGGACAGCGTCACCGCGAGCAGCGGCAGCGCGTCCGGCTGGTCGCGTAGGTCGGCCAGCATCGTGTCGACGAGGCCAGGCTCGAAGCCGACCTGCCGGCTCCAGGCCGGCCGCCTGATGGCGTCGCGCAGGCCGTCGGCGTCGAGCGGGCCGAGGAGGTGGGTGGCGCGGGCGAGGGCGGCGCCGAAGGCGGGATGGGCGTTCAGCTCGCCGAGGCGGTCGGAGCGCACCGTCACGATGACCGTCACCCGTGGTCCGCCGGGCGTACGTCCTGTCGCGAGCGCCGTGAGGCCGTCGAGCAACCAGGCCGCGTCGGTGGCGTCCGCGGCGCGCGTGACCGCCTCTTCGAGTTGGTCGACCGCCACGACGAGGCCCCCAGGACCCGAGCTCGCGAGCCTGGTGGCCACGGCCTCGACCAAGGATGGTCCTGCGGTGGACGCGGCCGCGCCGCCCGCGCCCGTGTCGGCCGCGCCGAGCGCGGCCGACGCCTCGCGCCTCGGATGCCGACCCGGCCGGAACGTCACGATCGTGCGCGTCCCGTCGGCGGCGAGGCGCGGGAGCACGCCGGCGAGCAGCACCGACGACTTGCCGGTGCCGCTCGGACCGACGATGGCGACGAGCGCGTCGCGCTCCGCGCGCTCGACCAGCGCGGCCACGTCGCGCTCGCGCCCGAAGAACACCTCCGCGGTGTCGGCGTCGAACGGGCGCAACCCGGGGTACGGGTTCGGTCGCTCGGGGCCCGTGGGCAGCTCGAGGCCGAGACCGCGGATGGCGTCGGCCAATCGTTCGACGTCGTCGTCGGTCGCGGCGGGCCCGAGCGCGACGTGAGAGCGCCCGGCGATGTACGGCGCGAAGAAGCCCGACGTGTCGGCGCCCGGCAGCAGCGCGACGATGACGGGGAAGTCGGGGTCGAAGTCCTGGCGGTCGAGCGCGCGGCGCACCTCGTCGGCCTGCACGCCGTTGACGCCTGACGCGCCGACGAGGACGAGGCACGAGCGGGTCACCCGCAGTGCGTCACCGATGACGCGGTCCCACTCGGCACCGAGGTGGATGCCACGCTCGTCGAAGAAGACGCGCAACCCCCGCTCGGCCAGCCGGCGTGCCAGGTCCTGGGCCGCGGCGCGGTCGGCATGGCGGTACGAGACGAACGTGTCCCAGTCGACCTCCGACGCCTCCGGCCGCGGCGGCAGGTCGACGAAGGGCGCGTCGGTCACGGCACGTCGACGGTGACCGAGGCAGCACCGGTGAACTGGTCGTTGAGGTTGTTCACCACGATGACCTTGCAGCCGCCGGACGGCACGTTCACGACGGTGTCGATGGCGAACTGCCCGGCCACGGCGTCGTACGCGCCGTCGAACGACACCGAGCCGCAGGTGCCCGGCGACGCATCGCTGAGCACGCTGCCGGGTCGGGGCGGGGTGAAGGCCATGACGAACTGGACCCGGTACGTGCCGTTGCCGTTGTTCGTCTTCGTGGGCGTGCCGATCACATGGGCCGAGACCGAGATGCGCTGCACCACGAAGTCGTACGTCGCGGTCGCCGTCTCGGTCGTGGCCGTCGCCGCCGCCGTCGCGCTGATGCCGCAGGTGAACGGCACGCTCGGTACCGACGGCGCCACGACGAGGCCACCGTTGCCGTCGACGCTGCACACCGGTGTGCCGCCGTTGTTGCTGCGGTCGGTCGCCGTGAACGTGAGCGGCACCGGCGGGACGGAGACGAACGCGCTCGCCAGCGGGAACGCGTCACTCCCGCGGTACTCGAAGCCCGTGAGGACCCGCGTGATCGCCACCTTCGACCTCGCGGTGGTGCGGGTGTCGACGAGGCGCACGTCGGTGATGTCGTCGAAGGCGCCGGGGTTCATGTAGCCCTGAAGGTCGGCGACGACGTTGGTGCTCGTCTGGTTGTAGACGCACGCACGGCCCGATGTGTCGAAGCGGACGAAGGCGAGCGTGGCGATGGTCTGGCCGGCACCGTCGACGTTGAGGTTCGAGTAGGCGCCGGGCGTGGTGCCGCAGGGCAGGACCTGCAGGTATCCCGGACCGCTGGTG
>JAYUAM010000548.1:0-1551 GCA_043741295.1 Acidimicrobiia bacterium | reverse complement strand
TGCCAGCCGAGGGCGAGGGCCACGAGACCGATCGGCAGGTTGACGAGGAACACCGAACCCCACCAGAAGTGCTTCAGCAGGAACCCACCCGAGATCGGCCCAAGCGCCACGGCGGCGCCGACGACGGCCGACCAGATGCCGATCGCCTTGGCCCGCTCGACCGGGTCGGCGAACACGTTGGCGAGGATGGCGAGCGTCGCCGGGAAGATGAGCGCGGCACTCAACCCCATGGCGGCGCGGGCGGCGATGAGCTGGCCCGGCGTGTGGGTGAACGAGGCGACCGTGGAGAACCCGATGAAGGCGACGAGACCGAGGGCGAGCGCGCCCTTGCGGCCGTAGCGATCGCCGAGCGAGCCCATGGCTAGGAGCAGACCGGCGAACACGAGCGAATAGGCGTCGACCACCCAGGCGAGCTGGGTCGACGTGGCCGACAGATCGCGCACGAGCGTCGGCAGGGCGACGTTGACGATGGTGTTGTCGACCACGATGAGGAAGAGCGACAGGCAGAGCACGGCCAGGATGGCGTAGCGACGGCGATGGGTCTGGTCTGGTACGACGGTGATGGTGTCCAACGGGGGCCTCCGGATGTCGGACGTCCCGCCCTTCGAGCGAGAACGCTGTTATCGGTAACATCGTTATAGCAACGTTCGGCTATCGTTGTCGCCGTGACATCCGCCGCACCCCGTCGCCCGGCGTCCGGTGTGCGTCGATCGTCTGCGCCGTCTGCGCCGTCTGCGCCGTCAGCGACGTCAGCCGCGCCGGTCGGATCGAATCGGTCCGGCAGGTCCACGCCTACCGCGCGCTCGGCGCGCGGCCCGACGGCCGACCCCGACCAGCGCGCGTTGTTGCTCGCCGCGGCGTCTCGCCTCCTCGCCGCCGAGGGACCCGATGCGTTGACCGTTCGCCGCATCGCCGCCGAGGCCGGGTACTCGACGATGGGCGTGTACAGCCGTTTCGGGGGCAAGGACGGCATCGTCGAGGAGCTCTTCGT
The DNA here is from genome assembly GCA_043741295.1 of Acidimicrobiia bacterium. Classification (GTDB taxonomy): domain Bacteria; phylum Actinomycetota; class Acidimicrobiia; order Acidimicrobiales; family Ilumatobacteraceae; genus JAYUAM01. The sequence continues at coordinate 560 of JAYUAM010000548.1, read as the reverse complement.
CGACGGCTTCCGCCGGCTCCGCGCCGCGATGGACGCCGTGGTCGGCGACGACGCCCAGCACTCGCTTGCCGAGTGTGGTCTGGCCTACCGCCGGTTCGGCATCGCCAACCCGACCCAGTACCAGGTGATGTTCGAACGGGTCGTGCCCGGCTTCGTGCCGTCGGATGCCGCCCAGCTCGAAGGTATGGCCACGTTCGGGGCGCTCGTGGCCCGCGTCGAATCGTCGATCGCCGCCGGCGTGCTGTCACCCGGCGACGCCGCTGAACTGGCCCATCGTCTGTGGGCGGCGTCGCACGGCTGGGTGAGCCTGCAGATCCACGATCTGGGCTGGCTGGGCGACGACCAGGAGCTGGCCTACGCCGCGGCGATGGACGCTCTCGTCGCGGGAATGGCCGGGCCGAACCACCGGCCCGGTGGGATGGGGCGCCCGGACGGCTCGGCGGGTGCGGCACGCCGGGGGCCGGTCAACCGACGCGGTACTCGTACCGCCGCACCGTCAGTTCGTCGAGCACCGCCACATCCACGTTGACCCCGAGACCCGGGCCGGTGGGCACCGCCAG
>JAYUAM010000547.1:0-3948 GCA_043741295.1 Acidimicrobiia bacterium | reverse complement strand
TGGCCGCCGCCGAGCTGGAGTGGTCGAAGGCGTACACCCGGGCGTTCTGCGACCGACACGGCATCGCCGGGCCCCGCTCGACCGTGGTCACCAGCGTGGCCGAGGCCGCGGGGTGGCTCGACGCCACCGGGCTCGCCGTCGTCGCCAAGGCTGACGGGCTGGCCGCCGGCAAGGGCGTGATCATCCCCGACGGGCGCAACGCGACATTGGGCGCGGTGGCGGACCTGCTCGGCGGGTCCGTCGGCGCCGCCGGACACCGCGTCGTGCTCGAAGAGCGGCTCGTCGGCGAAGAGGTCTCGCTGCTCGCGTTCTGCGACGGGCGCACCCTGGTGGCGATGCCGCCGGCCCAGGACCACAAGCGCCTGGGCGAGGGCGACCGCGGCCCGAACACCGGCGGCATGGGCGCCTACGCGCCGGCTCCGTGCTGCCCGCCAGAGCTCGTCGACGAGCTCGTGCGCACCGTGCTCCAGCCGACGGTCGATGCCATGGCCGCCGAGGGACGCGCGTATCGCGGCGTGCTCTACGCCGGGCTCATGCTCACCGCCGCCGGCCCGCGCTTGTTGGAGTTCAACTGCCGCTTCGGCGACCCCGAGACGCAGGTGCTGCTGCCGCTTCTCGACGCCGACCTGGTCGACATCGCTCTCGCCTGCGTGCACGGCACGCTCGGCGATGTGCCCGTCGCCTGGCACAAGCAGAGCGCCGTCACCGTCGTCCTCGCCGCACCCGGCTACCCGGCGTCGCCCACCACCGGCTCGCTGATCCACGGACTCGACTCGGTACCGGCCGACACGTTCGTGTTCCACGCCGGCACGACGGTGCGCCACGACGGCACGCTCGTCACCAGCGGCGGGCGCGTGCTCGCCGTCACGGCCCTCGGTGACGATCTCGTCGATGCCCGCCAACGCGCCTACGACGGCGTCGCTGCCATCGGGTTCGAGGGCCGCCAAGTACGTCGCGACATCGGCTGGCGCGCCATCGCCCGTCAGGCCGGCGAAGGCGGGTACCGCGCCGCCGGGGTCGACATCGATGCCGGCAACGAGGCCGTCGCCCGCATGAAGGGCGCCGTCGAGCGCACGCACACGCCGGCCGTGCTCGCCGGTGTGGGCAGCTTCGGTGGCGTGTTCGATGCCGCCGTGCTAAAGCGGTTCGAGCGGCCCGTGCTCGTCGCCTCCACCGACGGCGTGGGCACGAAGGTGATGCTCGCCGCCGAGGCCGGCCGGCCCGAGGTCGCCGGCACCGACATCGTCAACCACTGCATCGGCGACATCCTCGTGCAGAACGCCCGACCGCTGTTCTTCCTCGACTACGTGGCGGCGAGCAAGCTCGACCCGGCCCTTGTCGCCGCCGTTGTCGGCGGCATGGCGGCGGCGTGCGAGGTCGCCGGGTGCGCGCTGCTCGGCGGCGAGACGGCCGAGATGCCGGGCGTCTACACCGACGGCCACTTCGACGTCGCCGGCACCATCGTCGGCATGGCCGATCGTGACGGCCTGTTGCCGCGCACCGGACCGGACGGCGTGGCGCCAGGCGACGTGCTCGTCGGGCTCGGCTCGTCGGGGCCGCACACCAACGGCTACTCGCTGCTTCGTCGGGTGTTCGCCGGCATGCCGCTCGACGCAAGCCCCGACCCGCTTCCCGGAACCCTCGCCGACGCACTGCTCGCCCCCCACCGCAACTACCTCACCGTGCTCGGCCCCCTGCTCGACGACCCGAAGTCGCGCATCAAGGCGCTCGTGCACATCACCGGTGGGGGCCTGGTCGAGAACCCGCCGCGGATCCTTCCCGAGGGGTGCGGCATCGAGGTGCGCCTCGGATCGTGGCCGGTGCCACCGTTGTTCCAGCTCGTCGCCGACCTCACCGGACTTCCCGCCGAGGAGCTGCACCGCACGCTCAACATGGGCATCGGCATGGTGCTCGTGGTCGCTCGTGCCGACGTCGACGCCGTTCAGACCGCGCTGAGCGCGCAGGGCGAGCCGAGCTGGGTGATCGGCTCCGTCGTGGCCGGCGACCGCGTGGTGCAGCTGCGATGACGTCGGCAGGTGAGCGCTCGCCGGCCGGTGGCTCCTCGACGTGCCCGGTGCTGGTTGTCCTCGCCTCAGGGAACGGATCGAACGCCCAGGCCGTGATCGACGCCTGCTCCGATGGCCGCCTGCCCGCCCGCGTGGCGGCGGTGGTGAGCAACGTGGCGGATGCCGGTGTGCTCGCCCGGGCGGCGGCGGCTCGAGCGCCCGCCGTTGCCGTGGAGCGTCGGCCGGGTGAGGCCCGGTCGGCCTACGACCTACGACTCGCCGCCGCCGTCGCCGCCTACGAGCCCGACTGGGTGGTCCTGGCCGGCTGGATGCGCATCCTCACGATGGGATTCCTCGGTCGCTTCCCGAACCGCGTGGTGAACCTTCACCCGGCGATGCCCGGCGAGCTGCCCGGGACCGACGCCATCGAGCGGGCGTGGCACGAGGCCCGCGCCGGTACGCGCACCCACACCGGCGTGATGGTGCACCTCGTTCCCGACGAGGGCGTCGACGTCGGGCCGGTGCTGGGCGTCAGGACGCTCCCGATCGACCCAACGGAGACGCTGGCCGAGCTCGAAGCCCGCGTCCACGCCGTCGAGCACGAGCTGCTCGTGGCCACGCTGGCCGACCTCGTTGTCAGCGATCCAACCCCTACCGTTGTCGCCCACACCTGAAGGAGACGATCGTGCCCCCCACCGACCGTACGGATGCCCGCATGAACGCCAGCCTGTTCGACCGGTTCGAGGCGCTCACCTTCGACGATGTCGTGGTCGTGCCCGGCTACTCGGAGGTGCTGCCCGGCGAGGTCGACATCGAGTCGCGCTTCGCTGCCGACATCGTGCTCAACGTGCCGATGATGTCGGCGGCGATGGACAAGGTCACCGAGTCGGCGATGGGCATCGCCATGGCCCGCGAGGGCGGCATCGGCGTGATCCACCGCAACCTCTCGATCGTCGACCAGGCGGCCGAGGTGCAGCGGGTGAAGCGCTCGCAGTCCGGGATGATCGTCGACCCGATCACGCTGCCGCCGACGGCCACGCTCGCCGACGCCGAGGCGATGATGGCGAAGTACCACATCTCGGGCGTGCCGATCACCGACGCCGAGAACCGTCTCGTCGGCGTGTTGACGAACCGGGACACGCGCTTCACCACGCCCGACCAGTACCAGCTTCCGGTCACCGAGTTCATGACGTCCGAAGGCCTCATAACCGGGCCGGCGGGCACCACGCTCCAGCAGGCCAAGTCGCTGCTGCAGAAACATCGCATCGAGAAGCTTCCGCTGGTCGACGCCGACGGGAAGCTCGTCGGGCTCATCACGGTGAAGGACATCAACAAGCACGACTCGCACCCGCACGCCGTGCTCGACAGCCAGGGTCGCTTGCGGGTCGCCGCGGCGGTCGGTGTCGGTGACGATCTCGACGAGCGCGTCGCCGCCCTGGTGGCCGCCGGCGTCGACGCCGTCTCGATCGACACGGCACACGGGCACTCGGCCGGCGTAGTGAAGGCGATCGGGCGCATCAAGGGGGCGTGGCCGCACCTGCCGGTGGTGGCCGGCAACGTCGTCACGGCGGAGGGCGTGGAAGCGCTGGCCGACGCCGGGGCCGACGCTGTGAAGGTCGGCGTAGGGGCCGGCTCGATCTGCACGACGCGCGTCGTCGCGGGCGCCGGCATGCCGCAGCTGTCGGCGATCTTCGAGGCCGCCGCGGCCGCCACCCGGCGCGACGTCCCGATCATCGCTGATGGCGGCATCACCTATTCCGGCGACATCGTGAAGGCGATCGCGGCAGGCGCGCACACAGTGATGCTCGGCAGCCTGCTCGCCGGTGTCGACGAGTCCCCGGGCGAGTTCGAGCTGTTCGAGGGCCGGCGCTTCAAGACCTACCGCGGCATGGGCAGCCTCGGCGCGATGCAGGGCCTGGGCGCCGATCGCTACGGCACCCGC
>JAYUAM010000546.1:0-3951 GCA_043741295.1 Acidimicrobiia bacterium | reverse complement strand
TCACGGAGGCGGCCGCGCGGATCACGCCCGGCAGCACCGTGATCCTCACCGGCGTGGCCGATCCTCGCGGCAACGTGCGCTCGAACCAGGAGCTGTCGGAGCGTCGGGCCAAGGCCGTGGCCGCCGCCCTGACCGAGGCTGGCGCCGACGCCACCTTCACGATGCAGGCCCGCGGCGCGGAGGACAACGACGTGCTCCAGGATGCCCGGCGGGTGGAGATCGACCTGCCGTAGTAGCGCCGGACCGGGGCCGGCCCGCTCAGGGCCGTCCCGCCAGGTCCACCCCTGATTCGTTCAGCGCGGAGTTGGCCGGTCCTTCGGCCGCCGTTCACCCGGCCGTGCCGGCGTGGTGCATCCGTCACCGTCATCGCGGTGTCGAACGCAACCGGTGCATCAGCGTCGAACGACCGATCCGCAGAGCACCAGGATCGCGACCAGCCCGAGCTCGGCTGCACCCCGATCACCTCCGGCGCCTTGGCGTGCTCGGAGGGCGGCTTCGTCCGCTTCGCCAACGACACCGACAACCGGCCTGTATCACCCGCCAAGCTCATGCAGGCCGGCGATCCGGCGACGCCCGTCAACGCTCCGGCTACAGAGACGAACGTCGGCCGGGTCAACGACATGATCGCCCTCAGCCCCGACGGCCGCTACCTCTACACGACGAGCGAGAACCGGTCGGTAGCGGTGACGACGATGCCGGCCACCGAAGGGCCGACATCATGGCCGCCGTCGTCGATGACGAACAGCTCGGCGTCCGGCCAGCGCCGGGCCAACTGCCATGGCGTGTCGAGTGGGCTGCTGATGTCGAGCCGACCGTGCACCAGTACGCCGGGGATGCCGGCGAGGCGCCCAACCTCGCGCAGGAGCTGGCCGTCGGCGAGGAACGCGGCGTTGCTCCAGTAGTGCGTGACGAGCCGCGCGAAGCAGAGCCGGAATCGGGCGTCGTCGTAGCGCGGGTCGTGCCCGCGCCCCGGGTGTGTGGCCACGTGGGTGTCCTCCCACGCACACCAGGCGGCAGCCGCCGGGGCGTGCACGGCCGGGTCGGGGTCCTGCAGCAACCGGGCGTACGCGGCGGAGAGGTCGCCGTCGCGATCGCCCGGTGGCAACGCATCGCGGAACATCTCCCACTCGCTCGGGAACACCCGTCCCATCGCCCGGGTGATCCACTCGACCTCGGCGTGCGACGTCATGCCGACGGCGACGAGCACGACCTCGGTGACTCGCTCCGGATGCGCCTCGGCGTAGGCAAGCGCAAGCGTCGTGCCCCACGACGCGCCCCACACCAGCCACCGCTCGATGCCGAGATGGCGGCGCAGCAGTTCGATGTCGGCGAGCAGGTGCGCGGTGGTGTTCGCCGAGAGATCGACGACGGGCTCGGCCGCATGCGGCGTGCTGCGCCCACACTGGCGCTGGTCGAACTGCACGATGCGGTATCGCTGCGGGTCGAACAGCCGACGGGCGTTCGGCGACGAGCCGCTGCCGGGTCCGCCGTGCAGCAGCAACGCCGGCCTACCCGTCGGGTTGCCGGCCACCTCCCAGTGCACGCGGTGGCCATCGCCGACATCGAGCAGGCCCCGGTCGAACGGCTCGGTCACGGGGTGGATGTTCACCGGGTCGGACGGCACTCGACCACTGTGCCACCGCCGGGCCGTCGCCGGTGAGGCCGCCGCACGCGTGGTCGACCTCGGGGCGCACGGGTACTGTCGGGAGCGATGGACGATGCCCGCGGTCAGGCCCGCTTCGACGCGCTGATCGACACCGACCAGTCGATCGAGCCCGACGACTGGATGCCCGCCGAGTACCGCGGCACGCTCGTGCGCCAGATCGCCCAGCACGCCCACTCCGAGATCATCGGCATGCAACCCGAGGGCAACTGGATCACCCGGGCGCCGTCGCTCCACCGCAAGACGGTCCTGCTGGCCAAGGTGCAGGACGAGGCGGGCCACGGCCTGTATCTCTACGGCGCGGCCGAGACGCTGGGTACGCCGCGACGCGAACTCCTCGACGCCCTCCACGAGGGCCGTCAGAAGTACTCGAGCATCTTCACGTACCCGACGCTGACGTGGGCCGACATGGGGGCGATCGGCTGGCTCGTGGACGGCGCGGCGATCATCAACCAGGTGCCGCTCTGCCGCTGCTCTTACGGGCCCTACGCCCGGGCGATGGTGCGGGTGTGCAAAGAGGAGAGCTTCCACCAACGCCAGGGCTTCTCGATCATGCTCGCGCTAGCGCGTGGCACGACTGCCCAGAAGGCGATGGCCCAGGATGCGCTCGACCGCTGGTGGTGGCCCACGGTGATGATGTTCGGCCCGCCCGACGGCGAGTCGGCGCACTCGGCGACCTCGATGGCGTGGGGCATCAAGCGGTTCTCGAACGACGAGCTGCGCCAGCGCTTCGTCGACCAGACCGTGGCGCAGGCCGAGCTGCTCGGACTCGTGATCCCCGACGCCGAGCTGCGCTGGAACGACGAGCGCGGTCACTACGACTTCGGGTCGCCGCCGTGGGACGAGTTCTGGGCGACGGTGAAGGGCAACGGGCCGGTGAGCGCCGAACGGATGGAACGCCGGACCGGCGCCCACCGCGACGGCGCGTGGGTGCGAGAGGCCGCCGCCGCCCACGAGGCCAAGCTGGCGCCGCGCCACGCCGCTCCCGCAGCGCAGACGGGGTGAGCAGCATGACCGATCCGCACCCGGAGCCGGTGCGCCCGGAGCCGGTACGCCCGGAGCCACGCCCTCTGGACCCGATGGGGCCCGATCCGATGGGGCCCGATCCGATGTGGGAGGTGTTCGTTCGGGGCCGGCGGGGGACGAGCCACGTGCACGTCGGCAGCGTCCACGCCGCTGGCCGGGAGCAGGCTCTGCAGAACGCCCGTGACCTCTTCACGCGACGCGGCGAGGGCGTGAGCCTGTGGGTGGTGCGCTCGACCGACATCGTCGCCTCCGACCCCGACGACGCCGCCGCGCTGTTCGAGCCGGCGCTCGACAAGACCTTCCGGTTCCCGACGGCCCATCCGCTTCCGGCGGCCGTCGACCACATGTGATGACCGACCAGGCCGCTCCGCTCGTCACCTACGCGCTCCGTCAGGCCGACCGCGCTCTGGTGCTCGGGCACCGCCTCTCCCAGTGGCTCACGCGGGCCCACGAACTGGAGGAGGAGCTGGCGCTCGGCAACCTGGCGCTCGATCTGCTCGGCCAGGCCCGCGTGCTCTACACCTACGCCGGCGACGTCGAGGGGATCGGCCGCAGTGAGGACGACCTCGCCTACGGGCGCGACGACCGCCAGTTCCTGAACCCCTTGCTCGTCGAGCAGCCGAACGGTGATTTCGCGGTGACGATGGTGCGCCAGTTCCTGCACGACGCGTGGGCGGTGCCGTACTGGCGCGCGATGGCCGCAAGCACCGACCCGACGCTCGGCGCGCTCGCCGGCAAGGCGGTGAAGGAGACCGCCTACCACCTGCGTCACGCCCGGTCGTGGGTCGTGCGTCTCGGTGACGGTACCGCCGAGAGCCACGCCCGGACCCAGGCGGCGGCCGACCGGTTGTGGCGGTTCACGGACGAGCTGTTCGAGTCCGACGCCGTTGAGGTCGCACTCGTCGCCGGGGGAGTCGCAGTCGCTCCGGCATCGCTTCGGGAGCCGTGGCGGGCGACGGTGGAGTCGGTGTTCGCGGAGGCGACGCTCGCCGTGCCTACGACTACGACGACGACTACGACCGCGATGTCGACCGGCGGGCGCGTCGGGCGTCACGGGGAATCGCTCTCGTACCTGCTCGGCGAGATGCAGGTCGTGGCCCGCGCCCACCCCGGAGCGAGCTGGTGAGCGCGACTCCACCGACGGCCGCCGACATCGCTGAGCTCTCGGCGCTCGTCGCCGCCGTCGACGATCCCGAGCTGCCGCACGTCACGATCGGTGACCTCGGCATCGTGCGCTCCGTCGAGCTCGTCGATGGCGGACG